>NZ_AJJL01000027.1 GCF_000257905.1 Streptococcus mitis SK579 | reverse complement strand
TTTTTGATTTTCATTGAGTAAAAATATAAAAAGCAACAGCTGAAATAGTTGTTGCTTTTTAGGTAGCTAGGATTTTATCCCAGGTTTCATCTCTTATTTCTCAACGCGTGATTTGTTGGCGATATCAGCTAGGATAGCTTGAACAAAGTCATCAACTGAGACAGTTTGTGTTTCTTTTTGGCCGTAGCGACGAACGTTGACTGTTCCGTCTTCCATTTCCTTGTCCCCAACGATTAATTGGTAAGGAATCTTGCTTGTTTGTGAAGCACGGATCTTGAACTGCATTTTTTCATTACGTTCATCTACGTCTGCACGAACACCACGGTCACGGAGTTTTTTAGCTACTTCCCATGCGTAGTCCACGTGTTTTTCGTTAGATACTGGGATGAGGGTTACTTGGTGTGGTGCAAGCCATGTTGGGAAGGCACCCTTGTAGTTCTCAATCAAGATAGCTGTGAAGCGTTCCATAGTTGAGATAACTCCACGGTGAATCATAACTGGACGGTGCTCTTCGCCATCAGCTCCGATGTATTTAAGGTCGAAACGTTCTGGAAGCAAGAAGTCAAGCTGGATAGTAGAAAGAGTTTCTTCTTTTCCAAGAGCGGTCTTAACTTGAATATCCAACTTTGGTCCGTAGAAGGCTGCTTCACCTTCGGCTTCAAAGTAGTCCACGCCCATTTCATCAAGGGCTGCACGAAGCATGGTTTGAGCATTTTCCCACATCTCATCGTTGTCAAAGTACTTGTGAGTATCTTGAGGGTCACGAAGAGAGAGACGGAAGCGGTATTCAGTCAAGTTGAAATCTTCATAAACATCGATAATCAACTGAAGGGCACGTTGGAATTCTTCTTGGATTTGTTCTGGAGTAACGAAGAGGTGACCGTCGTTAAGAGACATTTCACGTACACGTTGAAGACCAGTAAGGGCACCAGATTTTTCATAGCGGTGCATCATCCCGATTTCAGCGATACGAATTGGCAATTCACGGTAAGAGTGAACATGGTGTTTGAAGACTTGGATGTGGTGCGGGCAGTTCATTGGACGAAGGACAAATTCTTCCCCGTCACCCATGTCCATAGTTGGGAACATGTCCTCTTGGTAATGATCCCAGTGACCAGAAGTCTTGTAAAGTTCAACAGAAGCAAGTGGTGGAGTGTAGACGTGTTGGTAGCCTGAAGCTAGCTCTTTGTCTACGATGTAGCGTTCCAATTCACGACGAATAGTCGCACCATTTGGCAACCAGAATGGCAAACCTTGACCAACCTCTTGAGAAATCATGAAGAGATCAAGCTCTTTACCAAGTTTGCGGTGGTCACGTTCCTTAGCTTCTTCACGCATTTGGAGGTAGTTTTTCAAGTCTTTCTTGTCGAACCAAGCTGTACCATAGATACGTTGCATCATAGCGTTGTCGCTATTTCCACGCCAGTAAGCACCCGCTACATGGAGAAGGTGGAAGATTTGGATGCGGCCTGTTGAAGGGACGTGTGGGCCACGGCAAAGGTCTACATATTCACCCTGACGGTAGATGGTCAAACCACCTTCGTCTTCTGAGTGTTCTTCAATCAATTCTAATTTGTAAGGGTCATTTTTGAAGATTTCACGTGCCTCGTCTTTAGTAACTTCTTCACGGATTGATGGGAAGTTTTCTTTGACAATTTTTTGCATTTCTTCTTCGATACGAGGAAGGTCTTCGTTAGAGATTTGACCAGCAGTGTTGTCAGTATCGTAGTAGAAGCCGTCTTCGATGGCTGGACCAACTCCCAAGTGAATGTCTGGGAAAAGACGACGAGCTGCTTGGGCGAACAAGTGAGCAGCTGAGTGACGCAAGATTGGAAGGGCATCTTCGTGATCAGGTGTCACGATTTCGATGCTTCCATCTTCAGTGATAGCACGAGTAGTGTCGATGAGTTTGCCGTTGAATTTACCAGCCAAGGCCTTTTTAGCTAGAGAATTGCTGATAGATTGGGCAATTTCAAAAGTTGTAACGCCAGATTCGAATTCACGAACAGCGCCATCTGGGAAAGTAATGTTAATCATGATGTTCTCCTTACTTATATTATTGACGAATGTGTTAACCCTATTCTGAAAACAGGGACAGAGGATTGTGAAAGCTAGAAAAACAAAAAGCGACATCCTCGAAAGGACGTCGCAACGTGGTTCCACCTTCATTTATGTACCTCAAAAAGAGGGACACCTCTGATTGGCTCTAACGTGGCCACCGTTTTATGTTTTCATAAAAAACTCAAGAGTAGTATCAGTTTAGGCTCTCTATGCGTTTCCAGCAACCACGCACTCTCTAGTAGAAAGGGACTAAGTGACTTGTCTCTATGGATTATTATAGCATGATTGTGAGATTTTTCAAGGATTTTGTGAAAGTTTTTGTTTTTCATTTTTGTAGAATATGCTTGATGCCAATACCGGAAGCCATGCCCACCAGAGCCAAGGTTTCATAGATTAGCAAGTAAATTAGTATAAACTCACCAAAGGTTATGATAGTAAAGCAAAAGAGCAGTCCGTTACCAATTAACCACCAAAGTGAGAAACGGAAACGGTAGCTATAGAGTAGCGATATAATCAAGATTACCAGAGGTGTAAAGAAGAGAATATTATTTACGTAGAGACTCTTGAGCAAAAGGGGGTCAGAAATAATTAGTGATAACAACTCATAAAGTGGCCAATAAAAGAAAAAGATGACCAAATAATAGGGGAGATGGGAATAGAATCTAGGTATGATAATCACCTCGTTTTAAAAAACAGACAACTTAGATTGCTTGCTATGGTTATTATAGCATATTTAAAACAAGAAAGTAAATCTGTTGACAAAGAAGTTAGTTATTGGTAGAATAGTGAATGTCGTAAAGACAAATAACTTCTTCTTGGTTACAGGCATGCCAACCTGTCACTCGGATGAAGCCAAATAAAAAGGAGAAACATCATGGCAATCTCAAAAGAGAAAAAAAATGAAATCATCGCACAATATGCACGTCACGAAGGTGATACAGGTTCAGTAGAGGTTCAAGTTGCTGTCCTTACTTGGGAAATCAACCACCTTAACGAACACATCAAACAACACAAAAAAGACCACGCTACTTACCGTGGATTGATGAAAAAAATCGGTCGCCGTCGTAACTTGCTTGCATACTTGCGTAAAAACGACGTTAACCGTTACCGTGAGTTAATCAACTCTCTAGGACTTCGTCGCTAATTCAAGATACAAAGGCCGTCAAAAGCACAAAGCAAAAATAGGAAAATTGACGAAGAAACTTCAGTTTCTAGGAGATTTTATCTTTTTTGCCAAGTGCTTAGGCCGTGTTCAATTGAGCATATCTTGATAATGAAGCTACTCTAAAATGGGTAGCTTTTTTACTTTTGTCACCTTACCTTAGTATGCTCAAGTATAATCTTAGGTTACGGTTCCTAGCACTGTAAGGTAAAATAAACCAGATATTCTCCCTTCGGGGAGATTTTTTGTTTCACTAAAAATTTTGTACAATCTTCGGCTTACCGCCTAGTCTATAAACGGTTTATCCAGCAAGAATTATGATGCTAAGGGCGTCAAAAATCCGTATGAAAATAGGGAAAGGACACCGTGTTCGATGAACACAAGGAGTTTCATCTTTTTTACTAGGATTTTAGCCCGGGCTCAAATCAGCTCTCTGATTTTCAGAGGGCTTTTTACGTTGTCACCTTACCTTGGTATGCTCAAGTATAATCTTAGGTTACGGTTCCTAGCACTGTAAGGTAAAATAAACCAGATATTCTCCCTTCGGGGAGATTTTTTTGTTTCACTGAACGTTTCGTACGATCTTCGCCTCGTCTATAAACGATTTATCCAGCAAGAATTATGATGCTAAGGGCGTAAGAAATCCGTATGAAAATAGGGAAATGACACAGTGTTCGATGAACACAAGGAGTTTCATCTTTTTCACTAGGATTTTAGCCCGGGCTCAAATCAGCTCTCGGACTTCAGAGGGCTTTTTTATTGAGGTTTTATCGGTCACAATTTTGGAGACCACAAAAACCTCAAATGGTATCAGCTAATTACACCATAAGGGTGCGTAGCTACTCGGCTTGAAATGCCGAGTAGCTGTCTGCAAGCCCCTTCGGAGAGCCCACACTTTACGAAGTAAAGTATAGTATGTTATACTTTACATGGAAGTAGTCACCGAATTCCAGTTAGAAATTACTTTGTAACTACGTTTTGAGGAGGAGTAAAATGCTTTCCTATGTTCGAAATTACCCACTAGCGATAGCTAAATTAATGTGTCTGTGCTCTCCTAAAATCTGCTGATTTATTACTGACCAATACAGGAGGTTTTTTATGGGACAGACAATCATATCTGCTATTGGTGTTTATATTTCCACCAGTATCGATTATTTAATTATTTTATTTTATTTATTTTATTTGCACAGCTATCACAGAATAAACAAAAATGGCATATTTATGCGGGGCAATATCTAGGCACAGGCTTACTTGTAGGGGCGAGTTTAGTTGCTGCTTATGTCGTTAATTTCGTGCCTGAAGAATGGATGGTTGGATTGCTTGGTTTAATCCCTATCTATTTAGGGATTCGCTTTGCAATTGTTGGAGAAGGTGAGGAAGAAGAGGAAGAAGAGGAAGAAATTATTGAAAGATTAGAACAAAGCAAGGCAAATCAACTGTTTTGGACAGTTACATTGCTGACAATTGCGTCTGGCGGAGATAATTTAGGTATCTATATACCTTATTTTGCTTCGTTAGATTGGTCACAGACCCTCGTGGCCTTGCTTGTGTTTGTAATCGGCATAATTATCTTATGCGAGATTAGTCGGGTGTTATCCTCTATTCCCTTAATATTCGAGACAATTGAAAAATACGAGCGAATCATTGTGCCCTTAGTATTCATTCTACTTGGACTATACATCATGTATGAAAATGGCACGATAGAGACTTTTCTGATCGTGTAAATTTTTTTGTTTCACTAGGATTTTAGCCCGAGCTCAAATCAGCTCTCTGACTTCAGAGGGCTTTTTGCGTTGGCACCTTACCTCGATATACTCAAGTATAATCTTCGGTTACGGTTCCTAGCACAATAAAATCAACTATATTCATTTGTTCTCATCTTGTTCCATTGTTGAAAATATGATATACTTTTCATGAGAATTTTCTAAATTTTTAAGATTCTATTAAAGGAGGTTTGCATGCTTTCCAAATTTTCTGGAAGCCGACAAGACCAGCAATTTGTGTTACTTTTAGTTATTTTGCTAGGTATTTTAGGGATTTCTCTCTTTCTAGCAGTTTCAATGGGATCTGTTGCGATTGATCTAGGAGATACCTATCGGATTATTTTGAGCAGGTTGGGATTTCCTCTTGAGATAGGAGAGGTTTCCAAGTCTACTCTTGCCATTGTATGGAACATGAGATTCCCTCGAGTATTGTTAGGTCTGATAGTAGGAGCAGGCCTTTCTATGTGTGGTAGCGTGATGCAGTCCACGGTAAACAATCCCATCGCAGAGCCCTATGTCTTAGGCATCTCTGCTGGTGCAACTCTAGGGGCAACCTTGAGCATCATTCTTGGTTTAAAAGTGATGATTAGCCTTGGAGCTTTTATTGGAGCTATTTTGGCAACAATTGCTGTCCTCATCATTGCCTCTGTGCAGGGAAGGATGACGACTTCCAGTCTGATCTTATCAGGAACGGTGGTCAACGCTCTCTTTCTGGCTTTTTCAAACTTTATTATCTCAGTCGGTGCTAATGCGGACAGTGTGATGACCATTAAGTTTTGGACCATGGGTTCGCTCGCTGGGACTTCCTGGGCAGACTTGGTCCTGCCAACTATAGTAGTAGGAATAGCCTTTCTATTTTTCTCTACTCAGTATCGTGTTTTCAATGCGATGATGATGGGAGATGAGGCTGCTTTAACTTTGGGGATTCCCTTACGCTTTTATTGGTATCTTTATGTGACCATGGTGGCTGTGCTGACAGCAGTCTTAGTGGCAACCTGTGGGATTATTGGATTTGTCGGTCTGATTACTCCACATTTAGCTCGAGGATTAGTAGGAACGAATTACAAGAGGCTTTTTCCTGTTGCAACCTTGCTGGGTGCCCTCTTTGTCATCTGGGCAGACGTACTCTCTCGTATCATCATTCCAAACGCAGAGCTTCCTATTGGTATTTTTACAGCCTTAGTAGGTGCTCCCTTCTTTGTCTACATTGTTGGAGGTAGGCGAAGGGAGGTGAGGGTCTGATATGGACTTGATTTGTCAGGATATCCATTTTGGACTAGGTGAGAAAAAAATCCTCAAAGGAGTCTCTCTTAAGGTTGAAGGGCATCAATTTCACACGATATTAGGACCAAATGGAAGCGGGAAAACCAGTCTACTTAAACTCCTTTATCGTCAGGAAAAGGTGGACAAAGGCTTGATAAGCCTAGATGGAAAGCCTCTGGAACAATGGACGCTCAAAGAAACAGCCAAGCAAATGGCAGTTGTGACCCAGTTTAACCAGCTGCAGTTTGATTGTACAGTTGAAGAAATCGTCTTGCTAGGCAGAACTCCCCACCTCTCTTTTTTACAGAAGGAAAAGGAAAGGGATTATGCCCTAGTTCAAGATGCCCTCGTTAAGGTGGATATGCTTGAGAAGAAAACTCGTCTCTATTCGTCCCTGTCAGGGGGAGAGAAACAGCGGGTCTTACTAGCCCGCGCCTTGGCGCAAGAACCGACTCTCTTGCTCCTAGACGAGCCAACCAATCACCTGGATATCAAGTATCAGCTAGACTTGTTGGCCATTGTGAAAAATCTCAAGGTTAATGTTCTAGCTGTCCTACATGATATTCAACTTGCTTGTCGCTATTCGGATTATCTCTATCTGATGAAAGAGGGAGAAATCCTTTACCAAGGGACTCCAAAGAAGACTATCACCCCTGAGTCATTGCAAACTGTATACGGAGTTCAAAGTCAAGTTACTTGGACCGAGGACCAGCAAGCCATGATTCACTATTTATAAGAATGAAAAGGAAAACAAGATGAAAAAAACACTCAGTATTTTACTCGTAACAGTAGCTACCCTAACCATGGTAGCTTGTGGCAATACTACTACAGAAAAAGCTACCACACAATCTAGTACAGAAACAAGTCAAAAGGCGAGCACAGAGACGACTTATCCGCTAACTATCAAAACTTATGATGCTAAAGGAAATGAAGTAGAACAAGTTTTTGACAAGGCACCTGAAAAAGTTATCACTAACAATCTTTCAACCACTGAAATCTTATTGGAGTTGGGGCTGAAGGATAAAATTGTTGGCATGCTCAATCCAGACAATGCTGTGACGGACAAATACAAGGACGCGATTGCGACTATTCCTCAAATTGGGGATAAAAAAACAGTCTCACAAGAGACAGTCCTTTCTTATGAGCCAGACGTTGTGATGGGTCGAAACATGATGTTTTCTGAAAAATCCTTGGGGACAGTTAGCACTTGGAATGAAAACAAAATCCCAGTTTATACTCAAAAAGCTTCTCTCTCAACAATTCAGCAAGATTTGGGGAATATCGTAGAAGATGTCAAAAATCTTGGAATGATTTTTAATGTTCAGGACAAGGCTAATGAATACGCAGCCCAATTACAAACTAAAATTGACGCTGTTAAGAAAGCAAACCCAGCAAGCCAAGGTGAAAAGAAAAAGGCTTTGATTATGGTTGCTTATAATGATGAAACCTTCGGTGCCTACAAGTCTGCTTTGCAAGAAAGTTTGCTGAACCAACTTGGTTATACAAACGTTGCTACGGGGACATCAGGCTTGACCTTGGAAAATCTCGTGTCAATGGATCCTGAATTGATTATCTATGTAACCAGCGACCGCAATAAAAAATTGGATGAAAAAGCAGTAGAGTTGATGAAGGCAAATGCTGTTTTGGAAAGCGTTCCTGCTATTAAGAATCAAAAAATTATGACCATCTCTTACGATGAGTTAATGGACTATGGTCCAGCAGTGATTGATTCCCTTGAGAAAATCAATGACTTTATCAATAAATAATGAGTTTGATTGGGAAGGAATTCAAGTCAAAATCAGCCTTCCTTCTACCTACGACCCCAATCAAACCTATCCGGCTATTTTGTTGAATGATGGGAACTTGGACTTCCTATCGTCCCTTTCCGAATCTGTGATTTTAGTGGGCTTGATCTCTAAAAATCGCTTAGACGACTACACTCCCTGGGCGACATCGGCTATGAGAGATGGAGCTCCAGATTTTGGAGGTCAGGCCAACGCCTATCATGATGATTTGTTTAGAGGTCTTTTAGACAAGTTACAGTCGCTTTATCGCCTGGACGAAACTCGCCTTGCCTATGGAGGGTATTCATTAGGTGGTCTGGCGGCAGTCTACAGTCTTTTCAGCTTTGACAAGGTTTCCTGTGTCTTTTCCATCTGCGGTTCCTTTTGGTATCCTGATTTTGTGGCTTACTGCAAGGCAGAGACAGTGAAAAATCTAGACTGTTTGCTGTATTTACAGAATGGTCAAACAGAAGGAGCACACCATACTAATCGTTTGGCTCAAGCACCAGTCTATGCCGAGAAGATTCATACCAGTCTTCAGAAACGCTATCCGAACGGCCGGTTTGTCTTTGATCCTTATGGACACCATGAACAAGTAGCTGAGCGATTTCTAGCTTTTTCTAACTGGTTGGCTCAAAAATGGAAAATCAAGTAAAAGATTTATCCCTTGGCAAAAGCCAAGGGATTGTTGTATTTATTTAACCAAGTTTTTCTCTTTTCTTATCTGGATTCCATACGAAGCTCGCGATAAAGCTAAAGATGATGGTTAGGATAGCGAGGATAATGGCAAGGATGAGGGCAGGGATGCGAATAAACCACCAGAGTGGGTTTGGTTTTTTATCATTGTGCCATTGTTTGGTTTCTTCGTCTAAACGTTGAAATTCTGTTTGGATACGATTGGCGACTGTTTCAATGCCTTCATCATTCATTTTCTTGATATCTGAGATATCGATTGGATTTCCAAAGTTCATATCGACACGCTCGCGGCTAACCAAGCCTTTCAAGGTCATGGGACCTGTGTAGGTAACCGGCATGATACGGACCTTGGCCATTTTGGCAATCAAGGCTACGCCACCCTTGACATCGTTTGAGTGACGGCTCCCACTTGGAAACATGATGAGAGAGCGATCACTTTTTTTAAGAACATTGATAGGATATTTGATAGCAGAAGCACTAGGATTTTCACGGTCGATAGGAAAGGCACCACACATACGAATCCACCAGCCAAAGATACGGTTGGTAAAGAGTTCTTTTTTTGCCATAAAGATGAACTGTTTTGGCTTGGTCGCAAAGGCCATGTAAACAGGATCCCACCAGGTACGGTGAGGGGAAACCAGAATATAATTTTCATCTTGATTAGGAATTTTATCGGTATTATGATAGTGGGCATTGCCATTTATGGACCATAGGAGCAAGACAACCAATCCACGTAAATAAGTATAAAACATGCGATCTCCTTCGATTATTTTCTTGTTATTATTATACCTTATCAAAGGAGGGCTGGCAAACTTTTCCCTTGACCAGGTACATATTTAGGATGAGATTAGAATTCTGTAAAAAAAAATGATATGATAGAATTTATGGATAAAAATAAGATTATGGGATTAACCCAAAGAGAAATCAAGGAAAGACAGGCTAAGGGCTTGGTCAATGATTTTACCGCATCAGCCAGTACCAGCACTTGGCAAATCATCAAACGAAATGTCTTTACCCTTTTTAACGCTTTGAACTTTGCCATTGCTTTGGCCCTTGCCTTTGTGCAGGCTTGGAGCAATCTGGTCTTCTTTGCCGTTATCTGTTTTAACGCTTTTTCTGGGATTGTGACCGAGCTACGTGCCAAACACATGGTGGACAAGCTCAATCTCATGACCAAAGAAAATGTCAAGACTATTCGTGATGGCCAAGAAGTGGTTCTGAATCCTGAAGAATTGGTGTTAGGAGATGTCATTCGTTTGTCTGCAGGAGAGCAGATTCCCAGTGATGCCTTGGTTTTGGAAGGCTTTGCGGAAGTCAATGAAGCCATGTTGACGGGGGAAAGTGATTTGGTGCAAAAGGAAGTGGATGCCTTGCTTTTGTCAGGAAGTTTCTTAGCCAGTGGGGCAGTTTTAGCTCAAGTTCACCATGTCGGTTCAGACAACTATGCTGCCAAACTCATGCTGGAAGCTAAGACTGTGAAACCTATCAACTCTCGTATCATGAAATCGCTGGACAAGTTAGCTGGTTTTACTGGAAAGATTATCATTCCTTTTGGTCTGGCTCTCTTGCTGGAAGCCTTGCTTTTAAAAGGCTTGCCTCTTAAGTCATCCGTTGTAAATTCGTCGACAGCCCTACTGGGAATGTTGCCTAAGGGAATTGCCCTTTTGACCATTACTTCGCTCTTGACTGCGGTTATTAAGCTGGGTCTGAAAAAGGTCTTGGTTCAGGAGATGTACTCTGTTGAGACCTTGGCGCGCGTAGATATGCTCTGTTTGGATAAGACGGGTACCATCACCCAAGGAAAGATGCAGGTGGAGGCCGTTCTTCCACTGACGGAAACTTATGGTGAAGAGGTTATTGCCAGCATCCTGACCAGCTATATGGCCCATAGTGAGGATAAAAATCCAACAGCCCAAGCCATTCGCCAGCGTTTTGTGGGAGAAGTTACTTATCCTATGATTGCCAATCTTCCCTTCTCAAGCGACCGCAAGTGGGGAGCTATGGAATTGGAAGGTCTGGGGACAGTTTTCTTAGGGGCACCTGAGATGTTGCTGGAAAACGAAGTCCCAGAAGCCAGAGAGGCCTTGGAGAGAGGTTCACGTGTCTTGGTCTTAGCCCTCAGTCAGGAAAAATTAGACCACCACAAACCACAGAAACCATCTGATATTCAGGCTCTAGCCTTGCTGGAAATCTTGGACCCGATTCGAGAGGGAGCAGCAGAGACGCTGGACTATCTCCGTTCTCAGGAAGTGGGCCTCAAGATTATCTCTGGTGACAATCCAGTTACGGTATCCAGCATTGCCCAGAAGGCTGGTTTTGCGGACTATCACAGCTATGTCGATTGCTCAAAAATCACGGATGAGGAATTGATTGCTATGGCTGAGGAGACAGCTATTTTCGGACGTGTTTCCCCTCATCAAAAGAAACTCATCATCCAAACACTGAAAAAAGCGGGTCATACAACAGCTATGACAGGGGACGGGGTTAATGATATCTTGGCCCTTCGTGAGGCGGATTGTTCCATCGTAATGGCGGAGGGAGACCCGGCGACTCGTCAGATTGCCAATCTGGTTCTCTTGAACTCTGACTTCAATGATGTTCCTGAGATTCTCTTTGAAGGTCGTCGCGTGGTCAATAACATTGCCCACATCGCCCCGATTTTCTTGATAAAGACCATCTACTCATTCTTGCTCGCAGTCATCTGTATTGCCAGTGCTCTTCTGGGACGGTCTGAATGGATCTTGATTTTCCCCTTCATTCCAATCCAGATTACTATGATAGACCAATTTGTAGAAGGTTTCCCACCATTCGTTCTGACTTTTGAGAGAAATATCAAACCTGTTGAGTCAAACTTCCTCAGAAGATCCATGTTTCGTGCCCTACCAAGCGCACTGATGGTCGTCTTCAGCGTCCTCTTTGTGAAAATATTTGGAACGAGCCAAGGTTGGTCTGAGTTAGAAATCTCAACTCTACTCTATTATCTCTTGGGGTCAATTGGTTTCTTATCTGTATTTAGAGCCTGCATGCCATTTACCCTATGGCGTGTCCTCTTGATTGTTTGGTCAGTAGGTGGTTTCCTGGCTACGGCTCTTTTCCCGAGAATTCAAAAACTGCTTGAAATTTCAACCTTAACAGGACAAACATTATCTGTTTATGGTGTCATGATGTTGGTTTTTACCGTGATTTTCATCCTGACTAGTCGCTATCAAGCCAGAAAATAAAGAAAGGCTGCAATCTATGGATTGCGGTCTTTTTAGGTCCAGGATTGCTGGCTGAAATGTGGTATAATAAGAGGTAATAGAGTTTTGGAAAGTGAGAGAAGATGATTTCAAAGAGATTAGAATTGGTGGCTTCCTTTGTGCCACAGGGAGCTATTTTACTAGATGTGGGGAGTGACCATGCTTATCTGCCTATAGACTTGGTCGAAAGAGGCCAAATCGAAAGTGCCATTGCAGGTGAGGTGGTGGAAGGTCCCTACCAATCTGCAGTCAAAAATGTTGAGGCTCACGGCCTAAAGGAGAAAATCCAAGTCCGTTTAGCCAATGGCTTGGCAGCCTTTGAAGAGACAGATCAAGTGTCGGTCATTACCATTGCAGGTATGGGTGGTCGTTTGATTGCTAGGATATTAGAAGAAGGCTTGTACAAGTTAGCTAATGTAGAGCGGTTAATCCTCCAACCTAATAATCGTGAAGACGACTTGCGTATCTGGTTACAAGAGAACGGATTTCAGATTGTGGCAGAAAGCATTCTAGAAGAAGCTGGTAAGTTTTATGAGATTTTGGTGGTGGAAGCAGGACAAATGAAGTTATTAGCCAGCGATGTCCGCTTTGGTCCTTTTTTGTCCAAAGAAGTCAACCCAGTCTTTGTCCAAAAATGGCAAAAAGAAGCTGCTAAGCTAGAGTTTGCCCTCGGACAAATCCCAGAAAAAAATCTGGAGGAACGTCAAGTTCTAGTAGATAAAATTCAAGCCATCAAGGAGGTTCTCCATGCTAGCAAGTGAAGTAATTAACGCATATGAAGCCTTTTGCCCTCAGGAATTTTCAATGGAGGGAGACAGTCGTGGCCTGCAAATTGGCACTTTGGACAAGGATATCCAAAGGGTCATGGTGACTCTCGATATTCGTGAAGAAACGGTGGCTGAAGCCATTGAAAAGGGTGTAGACTTGATTATCGTTAAGCACGCGCCGATTTTCCGTCCCATCAAGGATTTGGTAGCTAGCCGTCCACAAAATCAGATTTACATTGATCTCATCAAGCATGACATTGCAGTTTATGTCAGCCATACCAATATTGACATCGTTGAAAATGGCCTCAATGACTGGTTCTGCCAGATGCTAGGAATCGAGGAGACGACTTATCTACAGGAGACAGGTCCAGAACGTGGAATTGGTCGTATTGGGAATGTTCAGTCTCAGACCTTTAGGGAATTGGCCCAGCATGTCAAGCAAGTCTTTGGTTTAGATAGTCTTCGATTGGTGCATTATCAAGAGACTGATTTGCAGAAGCCTATTTCAAGAGTGGCCATCTGTGGTGGAAGTGGGCAGTCATTCTATAAGGATGCCCTAGCTAAGGGAGCCCATGTCTACATCACTGGTGATATCTATTACCACACAGCCCAGGATATGCTGTCTGATGGTTTGTTGGCATTGGATCCAGGTCATTATATCGAAGTGCTTTTTGTGGAAAAAATAGTAGCACTCCTTACTCAATGGAAAGAGGAAAAAGGCTGGACTATCGATATTGTACCTAGTCAAGCATCGACCAATCCTTTTCACCATATCTAGTTAGAAAGTGAAGACAATGAAAAAAGTTGCCATTATCGGAGCAGGAATTGTGGGAGCCACAGCAGCCTACTACCTCTCGAAAGAAAGTGATCTAGAAGTAACCGTCTTTGACCATGGACAAGGTCAGGCAACCAAGGCTGCAGCAGGAATTATCAGTCCTTGGTTTTCCAAACGCCGCAATAAGGCCTGGTACAAGATGGCACGCTTGGGGGCTGACTTTTATGTTGATTTATTAGCTGATTTAGAGAAATCAGGGCAGGCGATTGACTTTTACCAGCGTTCGGGAGTTTTTCTCTTGAAAAAGGATGAAACTAAGTTGGAAGAACTCTATCAACTAGCCCTCCAGCGTAGAGAAGAATCTCCTTTGATAGGGCAATTAGCCATTCTAGACCAAGCATCAGCTAATGAATTGTTCCCTGGCTTACAGGGATTTGACCGCTTGCTCTATGCTTCTGGTGGAGCGAGAGTAGATGGCCAACTCCTAGTGACTCGTTTGCTGGAAGCAAGTCAGGTCAAGCTGGTCAAAGAAAAAGTGACTCTGACACCTTTAGCATCAGGATACCAGATTGGTGAAGAGGTGTTTGATCAGGTTATTTTGGCGACGGGAGCTTGGTTGGGGGATATGTTAGAACCCTTGGGTTATGCTGTGGATGTCCGTCCTCAAAAAGGACAACTCCGAGATTATCAGCTTGGCCAAGACATGGAAGCTTACCCTGTTGTCATGCCAGAAGGGGAATGGGATTTGATTCCTTTTGCAGGTGGGAAATTGTCCCTAGGCGCTACTCATGAAAATGATATGGGATTTGATTTGACGGTAGATGAAACCTTACTCCAACAAATGGAGGAGGCGGCCTTTCCCCACTACCCAGTTTTAGCTAAAGCGACTTCAAGAGCTGAGCGTGTGGGAATCCGTGCCTATACCAGTGATTTCTCTCCTTTCTTTGGGCAGGTGCCAGAATTGGCAGGTGTCTATGCTGCTAGTGGATTGGGTTCTTCAGGCCTCACAACTGGTCCTATCATTGGTTACCATCTAGCTCAACTGATCCAAGGCAAGGAGATGACCTTAGACCCTCTAAACTATCCAATTGAAAACTATGTCAAACGGGTAAAAAGCGAATAATACTCAATGAAAATCAAAGAACAAACTAGGAAACTAGCCGCGGGCTGCTCAAAGCACTGCTTTGAGGTTGTGGATAGAACTGACGAAGTCAGTAACCATACCAACCTATGGCAGGCGACATTGAAGTGGTTTGAAGAGATTTTCGAAGAGTATAAGCATTTTACTGGAATTTTAGTCACCCCTCTAGGATGGCAAATGACATTCCCTATCAAAAATGGTAAAATAAGAAAAAATAATCCGAGAATCGAGGAAAGAAGATGCAAGAAAAGATTTTAGTAACGGGTGGAGCAGGTTTTATCGGAACCCACACTGTTATTGAGTTAATCCAAGCAGGTCATCAGGTTGTTGTGGTGGATAACCTTGTTAATAGCAACAGAAAAAGTTTAGAAGTTGTTGAGAGAATCACAGGAGTTGAAGTGCCTTTCTATGAGGCAGATATTCGTGATACAGATACCCTCAGAGATATTTTCAAGCAAGAAGAACCAACAGGGGTCATTCACTTCGCTGGCTTGAAGGCTGTCGGTGAATCTACCCGTATTCCTCTTGCCTACTATGACAACAATATTGCTGGGACTGTTAGTCTTTTGAAGGTAATGGAAGAAAACAACTGTAAAAACATCATTTTCAGTTCTTCTGCGACAGTTTACGGAGATCCGCACACAGTACCCATCTTGGAAGATTTCCCACTTTCAGTGACCAATCCATACGGCCGTACTAAGCTTATGCTAGAGGAAATTTTGACAGATATCTACAAGGCAGACTCAGAATGGAATGTGGTCTTACTTCGTTACTTTAACCCAATCGGAGCCCATGAGAGTGGTGATTTGGGAGAAAATCCAAACGGTATTCCAAATAATCTTTTGCCATATGTGACTCAAGTAGCCGTTGGAAAATTAGAGCAAGTGCAAGTGTTTGGAGACGATTACGATACGGAAGACGGAACTGGTGTTCGTGACTATATCCACGTTGTCGATTTGTCTAAAGGTCACGTTGCAGCTCTGAAAAAAATCCAAAAAGGTTCAGGTCTAAACATTTATAACCTTGGAACAGGTAAAGGATATTCTGTTCTTGAAATTATACAAAACATTGAAAAAGCGGTGGGACGTCCAATTCCTTACCGCATCGTAGACCGCCGCCCAGGGGATATCGCAGCCTGCTATTCAGATCCTGCAAAAGCCAAAGCAGAACTCGGCTGGGAAGCAGAACTCGGCATCACCCAAATGTGTGAAGACGCATGGCGTTGGCAAAGTAAGCATCCAAATGGATTTGAAGACTAAGATGGTGATGTCAATCATTGTCCCCTGTTTAAACGAAGAGGAAGTACTTCCTCTTTTTTATCAGGCTTTGGAAGCTTTGATTCCTGAATTGGGAACAGAAATCGAGTATGTCTTTGTCGATGATGGATCAAGTGATGGGACCTTGAAACTTTTAAAGTCCTATCGGGAGCAAAATCCTGCGGTACACTATCTCTCGTTTTCACGAAATTTTGGCAAAGAAGCAGCCCTCCATGCAGGCTTGCAATATGCGACAGGAGATTTGGTGGTGGTGATGGATGCAGACCTCCAAGATCCTCCTAGTATGTTGCTTGAGATGAAAGCCTTACTAGACCAAAATGCAGATTTGGACTGTGTTGGAACAAGGAGAACTAGTCGGGCGGGAGAACCCTTCTTTCGCAGTTTTTGTGCTAATCTCTTTTACCGCCTTATGCAAAAAATTAGTCCAGTAGCCCTGCCGTCAGGTGTCCGTGATTTTCGCATGATGAGAAGGTCTGTAGTCGATGCCATTTTAAGCTTGACTGAGTCCAATCGTTTTTCAAAGGGTCTCTTTGCCTGGGTCGGTTTTAAAACCCACTATCTGGACTATCCAAATGTCGAAAGGCAGGCTGGCAAGACCAGTTGGAGTTTTAGGCAACTTTTTTTCTACTCCATTGAAGGGATTGTTAATTTTTCAGATTTTCCCCTGATTATAGCCTTCGTAGCTGGTCTCCTATCTTGTTTTATTTCTTTGCTTATGACCTTTTTTGTTGTGGTTCGGACCCTCATTTTGGGCAATCCGACATCAGGTTGGACCTCTTTGATGGCAGTTATTCTCTTTCTTGGGGGCATTCAACTCCTGACCATTGGGATTCTTGGCAAGTACATCAGTAAGATTTATCTAGAGACTAAAAAAAGACCACTTTATCTTATCAAAGAAAAAAGTGACCTCCCTGATTTTACAGAAAAAAATAAAGTGAAAAGACTATAATTTTACATGGAAATATGCTAAACTAGAGGGAGTGGATTACCGCCATTGATTTAGGATTCCTGGTTTCCAATCAGGGCGCGAGTTGGGCAATTTTTAACAGCCTCTACGACGTCCTGGCTAGGAGAAATTTCTTTTTCCAGTTGATCAGGATCATCGTAAAAACGCACGATTCCATTATCGTGGTAATCAAATAAATCAGAATAAGTTTGGCACAGCCCACAGGCGATGCATCGTTCGGGTATAAGTGTGATTTTCATGTTCATATTTATATTGTAATAAGAAAGTAGAAAAAAAACAAGGAGTAAGGTATGGCAAAAGAACCGTGGCAAGAAGATATTTATGATCAAGAAGAAACAAGAACAGAACGAAGTAAGAGAAAACAGGGTGGTGGAGTTATAGCGAATCGTATCTTGACTATTTTAGCTAGTATTTTCTTTGTAATTGTGGTGGTGATGATTATTGTTCTGATCTATCTGTCATCGGGTGGGAGTAATCGTACAGCAGCTTTGAAGGATTTTCACGATTCTGATGCAAATGTAGAGCAAGTATCTTCTTCTAGTGTAACTCAAAATGAATCATCTAGTTCAGAAGAAAAGCCAGAAGAGAAGTCTAGTAGCTCAGAACATCCAACTGATCCAGAAGGAACAACAAAAGTGTTAGCAGGAGAAGGGGAAGCAGCCATTGCAGCTCGTGCAGGTATCTCGATTGCTCAGTTGGAAGCCTTAAATCCTAGTCATATGGCTACAGGCTCTTGGTTTGCTAATCCAGGTGATGTTATAAAAATAAAATAGGAGCCGATATGAAAACAATTCAAATTGCTATTGACGGTCCTGCTTCAAGTGGTAAGAGTACGGTCGCAAAGATTATTGCCAAGGATTTTGGATACACCTATCTAGATACAGGTGCTATGTATCGTGCAGCGACCTACATGGCTCTCAGGAACCAATTAGGAGTTGAACAAGTTGAAGAACTCTTAGACTTATTGGACCAGCATCCAATCAGCTTTGGACGTTCAGAAACTGGAGAACAGCTTGTCTTTGTAGGGGATGTGGATATTACCCATCCTATCCGTGAAAATGAAGTGACCAATCATGTTTCAGCTATTGCGGCAATTCCTGAAATTCGTGAGAAACTAGTTTCTCTCCAACAAGAAATTGCCCAGCAAGGCGGGATTGTCATGGATGGTCGCGATATTGGAACGGTTGTATTGCCACAAGCAGAACTGAAAATTTTTCTAGTAGCCTCTGTTGATGAAAGAGCAGAGCGTCGTTACAAGGAAAATATTGCCAAGGGAATTGAGACAGACCTTGAAATCTTAAAAGAGGAAATTGCTGCGCGTGACTACAAGGATAGTCATCGTGAGACTTCGCCTCTCAAACAAGCAGAGGATGCTGTCTACCTTGATACAACCGGCTTGAACATTCAAGAAGTAGTTGAAAAAATCAAAGTAGAAGCTGAAAAAAGAATGTAAATGTAGAAAAGCCGATAAATTGATATCGGTTTTTTCTAAATTTGTCAAAATGCTGATTTTAGGGTATAATAGTTGCTGTTCGAGAAATTTTGATTTTCAAAGAATACTGAATGATGATAAGGAGAAACCATGAACAACCTACCAAATTGCCCAAAATGTAACTCAGAGTATGTCTACGAAGACGGTGCCCTACTGGTTTGCCCAGAGTGTGCTCATGAGTGGAATCCTGCTGAAGTTGCAGATGTAGAAGAGGGTATTGTTGCGATCGATGCCAACGGGAATAAATTGGCTGACGGTGATACTGTAACCCTCATCAAGGACTTGAAAGTAAAAGGTGCGCCAAAAGATTTGAAACAAGGGACGCGCGTAAAAAATATCCGCATCGTAGAAGGTGACCACAATATCGACTGTAAAATTGATGGCTTCGGTGCTATGAAACTCAAATCAGAGTTTGTGAAGAAAATTTAAGCATGTCAAAGCACTACAAACTTGTATTTTATAGCCGTATCTTCTTGTTTCTAGCGGCTTTCACGGGAGTTTATCTTGAAATCGCCAAGCATGGTGGATTTGGGATGCTTCTCTATTATACGGTTCTGTCAAATCTTTTAGTAGCGATTTTTACGCTCTATCTTCTAAAGGTTATGAGCCGTTTAGGTGAAAACTGGCAAAGGCCAAGTCTCTTGCGCTTAAAAGGTGGGGTCACCATGAGTATCATGATTACCTGTGTGATTTACCATTTCCTCTTAGCGCCCATTGCGACTAATTTCTATACTCTAGAAAATTTCCTTTGCCACTATATCGTTCCCCTCTGGTTTTTAGCAGATACCCTCTTTTTTGACAAACAGGGTCAATACAAAATATGGGATCCAGTTGTGTGGACGATTTTACCTTTGCTTTATATGATTTTTGCTCTTTTCAATGGCTTGGTATTAAAACTTGAAGTTCCTAATTCTAAGGTCAGTCCCTTTCCTTACTTCTTTTTGAATGTGAACAAAGGTTGGGATGTCGTGTTCAAGTGGTGTCTGATTATCTTTGTTGCCTATATGGTAGCAGGATTTATCTTCTACTTTATCAAGCAAATCAAGAAAAAATTATCTTAAGGCACAAGGAATTCATTTTCGAGTTTAAGAAGGAGTCTGTACACTAAAGAGGCTTCTTCTTTTCTTGCCTACTTGATAACTATTAAAAGAGGCAGAAGATTAAGAGAAAATATAGAAAGAGATTTCATGAAACAATTTTTAGAACGGGCCAGTATTTTGGCTCTCTCCCTCGTTTTGATTACATCCTTTTCCATCTCGAGTGCCCTGCCAGCCATGTTTGACTATTATCAAGGTTATCCTAAGGAACAAATTGAGCTCTTGGCGAGCTTGCCTTCCTTTGGGATCATGATTATGTTGCTACTAAATGGTTTCTTAGAAAAAATATTTCCTGAGCGTTTACAGATTAGTTTGGGATTATTGATTTTATCACTAAGTGGAACGGCTCCATTTTGGTATCAAGCCTACCCCTTTGTCTTTGGAACAAGAATTCTTTTTGGTTTGGGTGTTGGGATGATCAATGCCAAGGCTATTTCTATTATCAGTGAACGTTATCAAGGCAAAACGCGGATTCAGATGTTGGGGCTACGTGGCTCTGCAGAGGTCGTTGGAGCCTCTCTCATTACCTTGGCAGTCGGCCAGTTGTTGGCTTTTGGTTGGACAGCTACCTTCCTAGCCTATAGTGCTGGATTTTTGGTGCTGATCCTTTATTTGCTCTTTGTCCCTTATGGAAAGGAAAAGAAAGAAGTCAAGAAAAAAGAGAAGGAAGCAAGTCGCTTAACTCGGGAAATGAAAGGCTTGATTTTTATCCTAGCTATTGAAGCAGCGGTTGTAGTTTGTACGAATACAGCTATTACCATCCGTATTCCAAGTTTGATGGTGGAAAGAGGACTTGGAGATGCCCAGTTATCTAGTTTTGTTCTTAGTGTCATGCAGTTGATCGGGATTGTGGCTGGTGTGAGTTTTTCTTTCTTGATTTCTATTTTTAAAGAGAAACTGCTCCTCTGGTCTGGTATTACCTTCGGCTTAGGTCAAATTGTGATTGCTCTGTCTCCATCCTTATGGGTGGTAGTAGCAGGAAGCATTCTTGCTGGTTTTGCCTACAGTGTAGCTTTGACGACCGTCTTTCAACTTGTTTCTGAACGAATTCCAGCTAAACTCCTCAATCAAGCAACTTCATTTGCTGTATTAGGCTGTAGTTTCGGAGCCTTTACGACACCATTCGTTCTAAGTGCAATTGGCTTGCTAACACAAAATGGGATGTTTGTCTTTAGTATCTTAGGAGGTTGGTTGATTGTAACCTCTATCTTTGTCATGTACCTACTTCAAAAGAGAGCTTAGGATTGGTTTCCTAAGTTTTTCTTTTGAGTTTTTTGTACCCAGACAGTATTTGTTTTAGAATCTTGTCTCCAGACTAATTTCTTGATACAATAGAAGTTATGACAAGATATAAAGCAACTATTTCCTATGATGGTTACGCCTTTGCTGGTTTTCAGCGCCAGTCTCATGCGCGTAGCGTTCAGGAAGAAATTGAAAAAACCTTGACCAGGTTAAATAAAGGGCAAGCCATTACTGTTCACGGTGCTGGTAGGACAGATAGTGGTGTTCATGCCCTGGGACAGGTTATTCATTTTGACTTGCCCTACCAGATGGATGAGGAAAAACTTCGCTTTGCCTTGGACACCCAGTCCCCTGAAGATATTGATGTGATTTCTATTGAGCTAGTGGAGGATGATTTTCATTGCCGTTATGCCAAGCATAGCAAGACCTATGAGTTTATCGTAGATAGGGGCCGTCCCAAAAATCCTATGCGTCGTCACTATGCCACTCACTTTTCTTATCCGCTTGATGTGGAACGCATGCAGATTGCAATCAAAAAGCTAGAGGGGACCCATGATTTTACAGGTTTTACAGCCTCTGGGACTAGTGTAGAGGATAAGGTTCGTACCATTACAGAAGCTAGTTTAACAGTCGATGAGACAGGTCAGTTTTTGACCTTTACTTTTTCAGGAAATGGTTTCTTGTATAAGCAGATTCGCAATATGGTGGGTACACTGCTCAAAATCGGCAACAACCGTATGCCAGTGGAGCAGATTGACCTGATTTTGGAGAAGAAGGACAGGCAACTTGCTGGTCCAACGGCAGCACCTAATGGTTTGTATTTAAAGGAGATTCGTTATGAAGAATAATCGTATTTTAGCACTTTCTGGAAATGATATTTTTAGTGGTGGTGGTTTATCCGCTGATTTGGCTACCTATACCTTGAACGACTTGCATGGCTTTGTAGCAGTGACTTGTTTGACCGCCTTGACAGAAAAAGGTTTTGAGGTCTTTCCAACTGACGATACCATTTTTCAATATGAATTAGATAGCTTGCGTGATGTGGAGTTTGGGGGAATTAAGATTGGTCTTCTCCCTACTGTCAGTGTGGCTGAGAAGGCCTTGGACTTTATCAAACAACGTCCAGGAGTGCCTGTGGTGCTGGATCCTGTCTTGGTCTGCAAGGAAACGCATGATGTAGCTGTAAGTGAACTTTGCCAAGAATTGATTCGCTTTTTCCCTCATGTCAGTGTGATTACTCCTAATCTTCCTGAAGCAGAATTATTAGCTGGTCAGGAAATTAAAACCTTGGAAGACATGAAAACGGCAGCGCAGAAATTACATGCCTTAGGAGCGCCAGCAGTCATTATCAAGGGAGGAAATCGCCTTAGTCAGGACAAGGCTGTGGATGTCTTTTATGACGGACAAACCTTTACAGTCTTAGAAAATCCCGTTATCCAAGGGCAAAATGCTGGTGCAGGTTGTACCTTTGCCTCTAGCATTGCCAGTCACCTAGTCAAAGGTGATGAACTTTTACCAGCAGTAGAAAGCTCTAAGGCTTTCGTTTACCGTGCCATTGCACAAGCAGATCAGTATGGAGTAAGACAATATGAAGCAAACCAAAACAACTAAAATCGCCCTCGTATCCCTATTAACCGCCCTTTCTGTGGTTCTAGGTTATTTCTTAAAAATTCCAACACCGACAGGCATTCTAACTCTTTTAGATGCGGGTGTCTTCTTTGCGGCCTTTTACTTTGGTAGTCGTGAAGGGGCTGTAGTTGGAGGATTGGCTGGATTCCTCATTGACCTCTTATCAGGCTACCCTCAGTGGATGCTCTTTAGTTTGGTCAACCATGGCTTGCAGGGATTTTTCGCAGGATTTAAAGGAAAAGCTCAGTGGCTAGGCCTTGTCTTGGCAACGATTGCCATGGTAGGGGGCTACGCCTTGGGTTCTACTTTGATGAATGGCTGGGCAGCAGCCCTACCCGAAATCCTTCCAAATTTCATGCAAAATATGGTAGGGATGATTGTAGGATTTATACTTAGTCAAAGTATCAAGAAGATTAAGTAAAAAGTTAGCTGTTCGAGCTAACTTTTTTTTGTATAAATTTAATCAAAATAAAGCAAATCTTTGCTGGTGCTTGTAAAGAGGTCGAAGCCATCCTTGGTAACAACACCGCAGTCTTCGATACGGACACCAACTTTACCAGGGATATAGATACCTGGTTCAACAGAGAAGCACATGCCTTCTTCGATGATCATATCGTTTCCTTCCATAATAGATGGGAATTCGTGGACATCCATACCGATACCGTGACCGAGACGGTGGTTGAAGTACTCACCGTAACCAGCTTTTTCGATGACCTCACGGGCAGCGCGGTCCACTTCATGGGCAGTCACACCCGGCTTGATAAAGTCAAGAGCAGCTTGTTGGGCTTCAAGAGTCAAGTTGTAGATGTCTTTCTTAAATTGGTCTGGTTTACCAACAGCGACTGTACGAGTCATATCTGACGCATAGCCGTTAACTAGAACACCAAGGTCAAAGAGGAGAAGAGCATCATTTTCAACCTTGTTAGCTGCTGGAATACCGTGTGGATTTGCAGCATTATCACCAGTCAAGACCATGGTATCAAAGCTCATTTCATAGCCTTCACGTTTCATGGCAAAGTCAATTTGGGCAATAATATCTGTCTCCGTCTTATCAAGAGAAATATTATCAAAACCAACCTTAACAGCCTTGTCCGCATAGAGACCTGCAACCATCATTTTTTGCACTTCGTCAGCCGATTTGATAAGGCGCATGCGTTGGATGCGAGGAGTGAGGTTTTCAAATTCGGCTGTTTCAAAAACTGTCTTCAAGCCATGGTATTTTGTCAAGATAAGATTGTCAAACTCGACAGCGACACGTTTGAAGTCAAGTTGTGGAAGAGCATGTTTCATTTTTTGCCATGGATTTTCAGAATCCACATAGCCCACAACTGGGAAGGAAACAGTGCTACTTGCACGCTCAACCTCAAGTGCTGGGACAAAGAGGAGGGGTTCCTGATCCGTTAGGACAAAAAGAAACATCTGGCGTTCATGGGGATCACTGTAAAAGCCAGTGAGGTAATTGATTGTGACGGGGTCAGATACGACAGCGACGTCTAGTTTTTCTGATTCAAGATATGTTACGATTTGTTGTAATTTAGACATATGCTACCTTCTTTCTACCCCTCTATTTTGGCAAAAAAAGAGAGAAAATGCAAGGAAGAAGGGTAAAAGAAAAGATAAAAAGAACTCCGATAAGATAACGGAGCTCTTTGATATAAATTCCATTTGTTTAAGAAAAGTCAGCCTTACTTTTGACATCGCTATATTCTTCAGCGATTTCTTGGCTGAGAATGTCTTCATAGGCAGGAAGTTGGATGTCCTGTCCGTACTTTTTCTTGAGGGCAGTCGTGACTAGGCGATAAGCTAGATTGGCATTGCGAGAGAGGATAGGCCCATGGAAGTAAGAACCAAAGACATTCTTATAATGAACACCTTCACCGACCTTTTCTTCATTGTTTCCATTTCCATAGACCACCTGTCCCAGTGGTTTTTGGTCATCTGAAAGGAAGGTACGACCCTGATGATTTTCAAATCCATAATAGGTTTCATTGAAGTCTTCATTGTGAATCTTGATGTCACCGATAAAGCGGTTATTGGTTTGGTTGAGGGTGTAATGGCCCATGACTCCTAACCCTTCGATGCGTTTGCCTGAAGCTTCCACATAATACTGACCCAATAGTTGGAAACCACCACAGATAGCCAGAACTACACCGTCGTTTTGGATGTAGTTGTCAATGCTCTCTTTTTTAGCAGGTAGGTCGTCTGCAATGATACTTTGTTCAAAGTCTTGGCCGCCACCGAAAAAGGCGATATCATAGTGATTTTCATCAAAATCATCATGGAGAGAAACGATGTCAACTGTCACATGAGCTCCCAGCTTTTCAGCTACATACTTAAGCATGAGAATGTTTCCATTGTCCCCGTAGGTATTCATGAGGTTTCCATAGAGGTGGGCAATATTGATCTGATAAGGGTAATTGCCAGCTTTTGAGGAAAGTGAAGTATAAACCATTAGTTCATCTCCTTTCTAACAATCTGACGACTAGCCAGCAGTTCGCGGAATTCCAGCATAGCAGTATAAGTTGCTAGGATATAGGCATGCTTGCAGTCTTGATTTTCAATTGTTTTGAGAACTTGCTCCAGACTACTTGTTTCAGTGATTTTCTCAGCTGGATAGCCTGTTACTCGTAGACGACGAGCAATTTCAGAATGACGAACACCGCCAGCGTTGATTTCGGGAATGTCCATCTCAGTGATTTGTTCAAAATCAGCATCCCAGATCCAGCTAGTATCAATACCGTCTGCATAGTTAGCATTGAGGAGGACTGATAGGCTAAATGGATAAGGAGCTAGTTTAATCATTTCGATAGCTTGGGTTGCACCGACTGGATTTTTAATCAAGACAAGGGTACATTCTTTGTTCCCGATATGGAAGGTTTCTTGGCGTCCAAAGACAGCACGGCTCTTATCAAATCCCTGTTTGATGAGTTGTGAATCTGCACCGAGGAAACGGGCGATGGCAACTGCTGCTAGGGCGTTGTAGATATTGTAGAGCCCACCGATTTGGATACCGTATTCTTGGCCGTCTATGACAAAGCGAGAGCGATTGTTGGTTAACTCAACCAATTCTGTCAAGCGATAGTCGAGATCAGGACGTTTACATCCGCAGCCTTCACAGATATAGGCACCCAAGTTTGCATAGGTATTATGCTCATATTTGAGGATTCCTTGGCAGTCAGGACAGAGAATCCCTTCTGTATTATAGTGAGCCAGCTGGGCTGGCCCTTTCTCCAAGTCAAAACCAAAATACTGTACAGGATTTGGAATAGCTGGCTTGTAGAAAAGTGGACTGTCTCCATTAAGGAGGACAGTAGCTGTAGGCACCTTACGAATGGCATCCAAAATCATCTTGTAAGTTGTGTAAATCTCACCATAGCGGTCCATTTGGTCACGGAAAATATTAGTAATGACAAAAAGACTAGGCTGGATATAGTCACAGATACGAGATAGACTGGCTTCGTCGATTTCTAAGACGGCAATATTTTTCCCAGTTTTAGAAGACTTGGCTGTTAAGAAGGTTGTCGCAATCCCTGTAATCATGTTGGCACCACTTGGGTTGGTCAGAACTTGACCATAAACCTCTTTTAAAATGCCGACAGTGAGGGCAGTTGTCAAGGTTTTCCCGTTAGTTCCAGTAACCACGACAATCTCATAGTTCTTAGCTAGGTTTTGTAAAATATCTTTATCAAATTGAAGGGCGACTTTCCCTGGGAGCGTACTTCCACGGCCAAGACGGCTTAAAACGAAGTGGGAAGAACGCCCAGCAAGAAGGCCCAAAGTAGTTTTTAATTTCATGTTTCTATTATATCATAAAAGAGGGAAAAGACAGATTTGATACTCAATGAAAATCAAAGA
>NZ_AJJL01000026.1 GCF_000257905.1 Streptococcus mitis SK579 | reverse complement strand
AACTAACTCTGGAACTTCATGAACTGGAGCTGTATCTGGATTGGTGCCATAGTCTACTAATGATTTATTCTTATGAGAAGAAGAAAGGCTATTTCCCCTTTTATCCTCATTCTTTAGATAACCAATATATTCAAAGCCGTCAATATGCAAAGGTTTTGGCAGAGATTCTCCAACACCTAAATTTATACTTTGATTATAAGCAGCAAGCTCAATGTTGGTGACAGCCAAGGCAGTTGGAGATAATAACACAGACCCCATTCCTGTCACCAATAAGATAGACGATAAATATCTCTTGCCATTCTTAGCCCGAGCAAATATTAACACCAAGAATGTAAAACCCGCAACTGCAAAAATTGACTCCCAGACACCAGAGTAGCCGGTCTGAGGTAATGCTCCATATCCTAGTTTTTGATCTTTGGGACGATAAACTAAATAATAGCTTTCTGATATCTCTTCAACATGCTTTGGAATCTCTCTGATCAAGATAGACTTCTCTGCTTCAGTTAATTCAGATTCCATTACATAATAGTAGCTCACTTGAGCTGACTGTCCATGTGAAATCTCTGTAGCTTTAACAGGGGATAAATCTCCAGCTATTAAACTACTAAAAAAGAAACTTCCTATAGTAGCCGAGACTAATCCAACTGACAATTTTCTAAAAGAAAAACGCTGACGTTTTTCTCCATAAAACCATTGTTTCATTTTAATTTTTTCCTCTTAAATATAATATGCCATACTATCTATTTTACCCAATTATAGTTAATTATTCAAATTTTTGGTCAATTTTTTTCAGTTTGAAAATACTTTTAAACAACATAATAGCAAGTTAAAAGCTTTTAAAATTTTCTTAATATAATTGTGAAAATATACAAAATAATGAACTTCTCCACATTATACAATTTATACTGAATAAACAGAAAAATCAAAGTATATTATATTAAAAAAGTGTTAGAGATTCTTCTTTTTGAAACAAGAGCCAGTATAAATCATGCTTATGTAAGCTTTGAAGACGATTAAGAATTGTTATACTCAATTGTTTTCAACAACCTATCGAAATCGACACAAAAAGTTTGGATTACGAATGAATTTGATTGCTGGCATTATCAACGGTGAACTAGGACTTTAGTTTCGCAGAAAGTCTATTAGAAAACGAGCATCTCCAAGTGTGGAAATACTCGCTTATTTGGCTCTATAATATTTGTAGTGGA
>NZ_AJJL01000025.1 GCF_000257905.1 Streptococcus mitis SK579 | reverse complement strand
GAAATCACACGCAAACCAAATGGTGATGCGATTGTAACGCCTAAGAAACCAGATGGAAAACCATACCCATCAGGCAGCAAGGTAGTGATTCCAGGTGAAAACAACACACCAATCGAAGTTACAATTGGCGACAATGGTTCAGGTGAAGTACCAAATGACAAACTTCCTAAGAAAGATGTCCCAGGTACAGGAACAGTAACAGAACCTAACAAGAAACCATCACAACCAGTGGATGTAACAACACCAGCTCGTAAGACACCAACAGTAGATGTTGAACAAGATCCTAAGACAGGTGACGTTACAGTAACACCGAAGAAACCAGATGGTTCAACATACCCACCAGGAACTAAGGTAGAAATCCCAGGTAAAGATGGCAAGCCAATCACAGTTACAATTGGTGAAGACGGTAAAGGTAAAGTACCAAACAGTGAATTACCAGAAGGTAAAGTTCCAGGTACAGCTAAGATTACTGAACCAGGTCAACCAACAGTTGAAGTTCCAGTAGAAACACCAGCTAAGGTCACACCAGAAACACCAACAACTGAAACACCAA
>NZ_AJJL01000024.1 GCF_000257905.1 Streptococcus mitis SK579 | reverse complement strand
TCAAGAGTTTACCTCATGGGTGCTTTTTTTATGTTTTTTGAAAAAGTTCACCTCAAAGTTTACCTTATTTTCACCTTATTGTTTTAGAGACTGTAAGGCAAATTCACCTACTGTCATAGGAACTACATTAGAAGTATTTACATAAATCTGTGTTGTTCCTGTGTCACTGTGTGTTAGAGCCTCAGAAATAGCTTCTAAGCTCATTCCTGCTTGTTTAGCAAGCGTTGCTCCTGTATGTCGCAGTTTATGAGGTGTAGCATGTGCCAGCTCTTTATGTCGCTTTCTGATGCTTTTCATTTTATTGTTTAGATAGTCAGCATGTAAAGGCTTGTTGATGTTTCCTCTTGTGTCAATATATGTAAAAACAAATTGTTCTGGATTACTGATGATGCCAAACTTTGCTAGTTCATGTTTTTGTTGCTCTTTCCAAGAGGTAAGAAGCTGAAGTAAGTCATTAGAAATAGAGAAAATAGTCTTCTTATTTCCCTTAGTAGATTTTACTTGTCCATATCTATCTAAAGCTTGAATTAGCTGAATCTGTGATTTTGAAAAATCGATATGTTTCCATTGAAGAGCATAGGTTTCAGATTTTCTATCGCCTAAGAAAAAAGTGAGATAAAATAGGACATAATCTTTAAGGGTTATTTTATCATTCTCTAAATCTTCTTGAAATGCTGAGAACCATTCTTGGAGTTGTTCATGAGTTAGATATAAATCTTCCTCTCTCTTTGCCTCTGCAAGTTGAATCTTTTTAGTGGCCTTTATTCTTCTTAATATTTTTGCAACTTTATTAGCTTCGATATACTCAAGTTCTTCTGCCCAGTCAAAAATGGAAATCACATAGCTACGTAAAGATTTGAAGTTTGCATATTCATTAGCCTTAGATGTCATTAGATTTAGGATAACTTGCTTATTTTGATTTAGAAACTGTATCGTATAGTTTCCAAGAAGTGGTAGTATATGTTTTTCAAAACATGTTTTGGTATTAGCAACTGTTGACCTGCTTGGTGGCTTAGAAGTGGATGTAGTTTGTCCTGCTTTATAAGAGTCCCACCAGATATTGTTATAGAAGTCTGAGAAAAGAATATCTCCTTTTGCTAGTCCTGTAAACTCATTATCTTCTATTTGATTTAACTTGATAAGCAAGTCTATCTCAGCTTGCCTTGCCTCCTTTCTCGTTTTGAATCTCTTATCGTAATAATTGCTATTAACAAGACCAAGTGGCATTCGTGCTTCAATTGGGATATAGACTTTTAAGCGGTAAGTTCCGTTCTTTGTCTTACTAATGCTAGTCATGATATTCTCCTTGTGTATCGAACCAGAAAATATCATGACTATTATAAAACAAAAATATAGATATTTCTAGTTTTGTGAGTAAAGCCATGAATTAATGTCCTCTTTATTAAATCGTATAGTCTTGCCTATTTTTATTGTAGGCAGTCCTCGTTTGATCCAACTATCTAGTGTATTGTTTGAGATACCCAAGTAGTGGCAAGCCTGCTGTTTGTTTAAAAATGGGCTTCCAAGGTTACTATTGAGCAACTTCTTCTCAATTTCTTTCTGGATTAGTTCAGCGAGTAGGTGCTGAATTTTTTGAACCTCTTCATCTGGTAGAATTACTTGCATCTGTTCCTCCAATGTATGGTATAATAGAGGTATCAAGAGATACCCTACTTACTTTTCTTGATTATCTGCAACCTCGTCCTCGCTCGTCACAGTTTTGGACGGGGTTTTTGATTTGTCGTACTCCCATAAATCCCATTGATTATATAGTCCAACTGTAGATACTAACATGGATAGTAATTCTTCTTTACTTGCTGCTTCGTTGTCAGGTGTGAAATCGTAAGATAATGATATCGTTTGGTCAGTGCTTGGAATTTTCACAACTCTGTCTATAGTTCGTTTAGGTTGTGATTCATGGAAAGTAACGTTGTCACTATTTCCCCTTAAGGTTACTAGATGAGCGATTCTTCTAATGTATTGTGATAAATCTTCGTTAGTGTTTCCTTTAGCATGGTAGAAGAAACTCAAAGGATGTTTAGAACTTGTGATTATAATGACTTTAGAAGCACCTAATCTATTTTGATAACGTGCTGAGATAGGACTAATATTATAGGGGTCTAATAGTTTCAGCCAGTCCGAAGCGGTTAAGCTATCTCCTCGAACATCATCAAGTAGTAGGATTTCTTCTCCGTTTACTTCATCAAACATGTTAGTGCCTGCGGTCAAGACTGATTGCCAGTTTTGATCATTCAGTTTTGCTAACTGAATAAGACTTTCAGTTAGCGTCCTTGCAAATTTTGTCTTTCCTAGGCCTGAAAGTCCAAAGATAAAGAAGATTGTCTTCTTGAACTTCTTGTTTTCCAGTTCATGCTGTGTCATAGTTCCTTTAATTTCCCCGATTGTTCGAAAAGCTTCGTTTACTTTGCTTTTATGAACTGCATAAAGCATGTGATAGTCTTTATTCAGAAGCATTTCCTTTTTGGTGATGTTTCCGTTCAGAATGTTATCGATAAGTAAGTCAATATCTTTGTAGGTTTGTTTTACCTCTTTTTTTGCTTTTCCTTTAAGCCAGCTTAGATGTCTTTCGTGATAAATTTCTAAGTAGTCTTTACCTTTCAGAGTGAATACCTCGTCAGGGGAATATTGATACTTATCTTTATCTTTTGCATGAATTAAGTATGCTAACAAGTTATCGTAGCCATATCTACCAGATTTAGCTTTCTCAAGATATTGAGGTTCTAATCCGATTTTTAATGCTAAATCGGTAAGTGTAGCACCTTTTGAAAATTTTAGTAAGGCATGGATATGAGGTTCTTTTAGTTTGGAGGTTGTTGAATTAGTTACACTGTCAAAGCCGATGGATGTGTCCTTGTCGTGTTTTATTACGTATGCTTCGGAAACAGTTGCTACTTCACTAGCTCTTCTGACTATTTCTTCAAGAATTTTTTCGACATTTTCGGATTTTATTAGTTCTTCATCCCAGTCATTCTTCCAATAAGTCGTATCAAAGTATTGTGTGATTGATATAGAAGTTAAAAGTGCTTCTTTTCTCTTTGTTGCCATGTATAATTAACCTTTCGTTATTAACTATTCTTTAATTATTCTTTTAACTATTCTGGGTTAGACCGTTGACAAGCCCAGTCTAACCACGCGTAAAGAATAGTTAGAGTTAAAATCTTAGATGTTTTTTGCCTACCGCAGGTGGGCGAGTCATCTAGCTAGTGCATGCTGGGGTAAAATGAACGACCTCTTCGGGTCGCCCCAGCCTGCCCAATCTATCTGACTTGCTCTGTAGGTTGGTATCTGTTTAACATTTCTAGCAATACTTCCTGAACTTTATCAATATCCCTGATATTAGCTACTTTAACCTTGATTGGTGGACTTCCATCAAAAACTTGATACCAGCCATGTTGCTTGGGTAGAGTAGCTAGTTTTTGCCCTGCTTCTATGTCAAATATACTACCGGAAATGGCTGAACGACTTGCTATTGATCCCAATCCTAAAACTGCTCCAAATTGATTTCTAAGTGAGCTATTACCAAGAACTTCAGCCATCAGATCCTGTGACACACAAAGTAGCCGTATTCCAATAGACCTACCTTGTAATAAGATAATTTTCAGATGATGTTGGGTTTCTTTTTTCTGCTTACTAGGCAATGTCTCTACAAGACTTGTCAGTTCTTCACAAAATAAAACGAGGGAATTTCTAGGTTTACTCTTATCAGATTTTCTACTTAAAAGTTCATTATAAACTAACTCAATCGCCTTATATGAATCATCTCCAAAGAAACAGTTAGGAGAATTTTCAGCAAATAACCAATCCTCTGATTTGGGGTCACAAGCAACTAACAACGCTCTTTTCTCAATTGGCAGATGTGCTGTTTTATGGGCAATGTCAGCAAGGATTGCTTGAGCGATAACGCTTTTGCCGCTACCTGTTTGTCCTAGCACCAAGAAATGCGGAATAGCTCGTTCCCAACCTATTCTTTGACCTGAAAGAGTTATTAAAGGTCTAGTATCTACTACCATAAATCAATCTCCTCAAAATCTTCTTTAGTCTCAACTTCGGAAGCTCTTGCCATGCGATTGTATGTTGCCTCTTCGATTGTTTTAATATCAAATTTAGCAACCCAACCAGCACCAGCGTTTATTTCTACGTGCATATAGTCAAGAGCAAATTCATTTGTATATTTTGACAGTATGCCTGAGAAGTAGTCTTCTAATTTAGTTTCAGTTGTTGGATCTAGCTTGTTTGCAAGATAGATCCAAACATCTATACCTCGTGTGGTAGCAGGATTTATAGTTTTTAACTGTAAATCATGAGCTAAGTTTTGATTGAGATGATTGACTACGTTTTGCAAGATAGTAGCTTTTCGAGCTTGTAATTGTTCATCAGCTTTCTTCTTCAACAACCAAAGAGTGACATTTCGGATCAATGTGGTTATAATCTTAACTTGCTTTCCTGTCAACAAGAGACATTGTTCCCATAAATTTTCATTTTTCTTAACAACCTCATCTGACACAATGAGAAACTGTCGTTTTAGAAAAATGTATAGAATATTAAGAACTTGCCATACACATAATGCAAGAATAAGAGAAAAGGATATTTTTATCAACATATATGTTACCTCGTCATATAGTGAGTAGTTATCATCTACACAATGTAGATGATAACTCACTATTTTTATCATTTATTTTAATGAAATATCTGCAAGCTCAGTGACTAGAGCTAATCCGATTGGTTGCTTCAACTTGTCAAGAACAAATGACAAGTCATACTTGTTAAGTACTATGTTGGTATCAATCAAACTATCTAAGTTTTCACTTTGATAGTTTTTCAACTTGACTTTGAAAGTTGGACAGTAAGCTTCTTGAGCAATACTAGCGAACTGTTCATAGAGTTCGACATCTACGCATGTTAAAGATGCCCAGTGAAGTTGATTTTCTTGACCTTCGTTTATGATACCATTGTTTGTATCAACTACTTTAATATCGGATGGGACATCAACAGAAGTTGATAAAGCATCTAAAAATGCTCTTGCGCTTTCGTAGTTACCTACTTTTAATTTTGACATATGAATGCCTCCTTCTCTTTGCGTGGTCAGACTTTTTAGAATGCTGACAAGTGATTTTAATCTTTGATGATAACAAGTTATTAAATGTCATCAATTTAACTCATATAGTACATTTTTTATCACCCCAAACGTTTAGTTTCAAATACTATATCGCGAGGGGGTTCCTTCAGTTACGTCATTTTAATATTAAAAATTAAATTATCTCAAAAATACGCCATTGTATAAATATTATAGTACAGGTAGTCAAAAATTTACGCCAGTGTATATATATTATAGTATGATGTTGTTCTAAATTTTCGTCAGACTCTTCTTATTTTGCTCAGGTAGTTAGACCTCTTCGCTGGGATACCTATTTTTTAGGTTGTTTTGATTATTCATTATCGGTAGGGGGATAGAATTTACGCCAGAGTCTTAGAAATTTTTAACCATAGCGAAGAACATTCGATTTTTATTTACAGGAGAATAAAATAAAACCAAGTCAATTTTTCGTGACTTGGTTTATGTTTCTATTTCGTCAATAAGCTGTATCATGAGCTTGAGAACTCGTTCTTGTTTACTAGGTGTTAGTTCCTTAATTTTATATATTAGCTGATTTATTAAGGGATTGCTTTCGGTTACGGATATATCGAAAAAAGTCTCTATATCTGTATCAAGTGCATCCATAATTTTTTGTAATGTTTTTATTTTTATATTAGGCTCAAGATTTTCTAGTTTGTACGTGTATTTTAATGGTAGGTCCGCCAGCTCCTCTAGTTGCTGTTGAGTCAAATTTTTTTGAAGTCTCAGTAATCGGATTCTCTTACCTAGATAAGATTGTAGATTTGTTTTTGTCATATCAGTACCCCTTAAATCCTATCATACTCAATTTTATAGTCTTAAAAAACTACTATAAAAGAGAAATGCTATATAAAATAGTTTTAAAACACTACAATATGTGATAAAATAGGACTATAGAACTATTAAAAGGAGATTTATAAGATGGAATTACAAAAAGGTCACGGAACCATCAAAAAATTGCGTACTGGCGCAGTTATTTCAACGCTTGCAATCTCGGCTCTAGGGGTATCTACTAGTGTATCCGCTAGTGAGACTGAGGTAGCCGTTAATGAGCCTGCAACTAGGGTAGTTGCTAAGGACGAGGTTAAACCTAAAGTTCCTAGTCAACAAGATGTGGATATGGCTAAAACGGAATCAGATAAGGCTAGTCAGGATGTGGCTAAGCAAAAAGAATTTGTTTCAACTACTGAGACTAAGATTGCTAATGCTGAAAAGACTATTGCTGATACTACTAAGAAAGTAGAAGAGGCTAAGGCGGTTACACCTGAAAAGGTAGCTGAAGCTAAGGCTGATGCTGACAAGAAAGCCAGTGAGCTTGCGACTGCTGAAAAGACCGTAGCTGATGCTGATAAGTCTGTTTCAGCTACTGCTGAAAAGGTTGCTGACCAAACTAAGGTAGTATCTAATGCTGAGAAAACTGCCACAGATACGGCTAATAAGGTAGCTGATGCTCAGAAAAAAGTAGATTCTCTTTCATCTACTACTGATATTGCTCCACTTGAAAAAGAGGTAGCTACGCTTACTAGCCAAGTCAAGGATGACAATAAAGCCGTAGCAACTGCTCAGACTAACCTTGACAGTGCTAAAAAAGCTCAAGCCAACAAAGACCAAGCTATCAAAGACGCCCAAACTGGGGTATCTCAAGCTGAAGCCACTCTCAGCCAAGCTACTACATCTCTTGCTAATTCTAAAGCTGACCAATCCAACAAAGATGAGGCAGTCACTACAGCCCAAGCCGACCTAGAACGTGCTAAAGAAGAGCTTGCTGATGCAGACGTTGCAGTCAACACTATCACTCTAAGCCAAGAGTATATGTCACTCCTTAAAGAGTACCTAACTACTGGCAAACCAGAAGCACTTTCTCAAAAAATGAAAGAACAAGGTATTAAGGAGTTGCAAAAGGCAGGTAAAGTAACTCTAACTAAAGATGGTGAGATTTACCGTTTTGACTTACCATTTAACTCTACTAAGAAAGACCAAAACACTAAAGTTGACATAAACAATCTTGACTCGGCAGTCGAGGAGGAGTTATCTCTATTCGCAGCCGACCTTATTAACCAGATCCGTCAACAGTTTGGTACAGATCCTGTAAAAGTAACTAAGGGTGCAATTAAAATTGCTCACGAAGTTGCTAGAACATCTAAAGAGATTGATTACCACGATGTAGAAAATCTTGATCGTGTAGGGGAAGAAAACAAAGTTCTTCTTTCAGAACTTATTGGTAATGATATTCACAAACTTACTACGGTTGCAGAAATAAAGGAAGCTATCTACAACGACGTATACTCTATGCTTTACTGGGACTCTCATGCTAGTTGGGGGCACGCAAAACAGTTGGTTCGTTATCAACCAGAGCCATTTATGTCATCTATCCAATATGTAGGTGTAAGCACTCATTATATCGAAGGTGATGTAACAAAAATTCACTACTTGGGTACTTCAGACAACGTAATCTCAGATGGCTCAACTTTTGACAAGACAGTAGTATCTGTCCCAAGCACATCCGAAAAAGTTGCCAAATTGCAAGAAAAACTAGAATTGGCTCAATCAACTTATGATGACGCAGTCAAAGCCTCTCAAGAAGCTAAATCAACTGTCCAATCAGCCCAAACTGCCTACACCAACGCTGAAACAGCTCTTGCTAATGCTCGTACTCATCTATCTGATTTGCTAGGTAACAAGATTGATGTTCCGTCACTTGAAAAGGCTCTTGCTGACGCTCAATCTAAACTAGCACAAGACACTAAAGCATTGCAAACTGCTAAGGAGTCCCTTGCCCTAGCTAAATCAAACGCTACTGACAGGGCTAAGGCTCTTGCAGATGCGAAAACAGCTCTTGAGACTGCTAAGGTTGAACAATCAACTGCCAACCAATCCCTCGAAACTGCCAAAGGTGAATTAGAAGTCCTTACTAAGGCTCATGATGTAGCAGTCTTGGCTCGTAAGTCAGCTGGTGCAGACCTTTCTCGCAAACGTGAAGCATCTAAAGAAGCTACCGATACCTATACAGTTCTTGAACTCGCCCTTACTAAACGTAATGAAGTCCTTAAGGCTTTGGAAACAGAGCTTACTGGTGTTAACTCTAAGCTTGGAGTACTCCGTGCTGAGTTGGAAACTGCTAAGGACGAGTTGGCTCGTCTTGAGGGTATCGCTGAAGCTAAGGCTCGTGGGTATGCTAACTTCAAGCAACTCAAAGCCAACCATGACGCATACCTTGCTGAACAACAACGATTGCAGGCTTTAAAAGATAGAGCAGAAGAAATCCGTAAAGCAGGTGGAGAAGTTAAACCTGTCCTTGACGCTGACGGTAAAGTTGTTGATGTTGTGGATGCTAAGGCACAAAACAAACCAGTAGTTGCGACAGTAGGAACTAAAGATGATCGAACATATCAAGCTCCTGCAAAAAATACAAATGCAAAAGCAGAATCTAAGAAGCAACTTCCAAATACAGGAACAAAGGATTCAGGACTTTTAGCATTGCTTGGAGCAAGTGTTGGACTATTTGCTTTAGCAGGAAAACGAAAATATAATAGATAAAAAGAAAGAGAGCGGTGACTCTCTTTTCTAATGAATGGAAACAAATTAGTATATATGTAAAAATTTTATATAAGGGAAACTTTTGATATTCTGGTTCGATTTTTGCTTATTTTTGATGAAAGTTTACCTTATTTTGATGAAATTGATTAAAATTAGTTGAAATTTTATTTTTTGAAAACTTATGAAAACGTTGATTTTAAAGTACTTTGAAATTAGATGAAATAAGTGGTGCCCC
>NZ_AJJL01000023.1 GCF_000257905.1 Streptococcus mitis SK579 | reverse complement strand
AACAATTAGTACAGATGGAGAAAGCAACGTCATTACCCCACCAACTGTCGAGATTCCAGCCTACACAGATCCAGTAGGAACCAGCAGTACGGATGGAGAGGGTAACGTCATTACCCCACCAACAGCAGAGATCCCAGCCTACACAGATCCAGTAGGAACCAGCAGTACGGATGGAGAGGGTAACTTAATTACGCCACCAACAGCAGAGATCCCAGCCTACACAGATCCAGTAGGCACAAGCAGTACGGACGGAGAAGGTAACCTAATTACACCGCCAACAGCAGAGATCCCAGCCTACACAGATCCAGTAGGAACCAGCAGTACGGATGGAGAAGGTAACCTAATTACACCGCCAACAGCAGAGTTCCCAGCCTATACAGATCCAGTAGGAACCAGCAGTACAGATGGAGAAGGAAACGTAATTACGCCACCAACTGTAGAGATTCCAGCCTACACAGATCCAGTAGGAACCAGCAGTACGGATGGAGAAGGAAATGTCATTACTCCACCAACTGCGGAGGTACCATCTTACACAGATCTAGTAGGAACCA
>NZ_AJJL01000022.1 GCF_000257905.1 Streptococcus mitis SK579 | reverse complement strand
GTCGAAATGAACGGTCTAATCTTGTAAGCTAAACTCTAATTCTTGATTGTAATTGGAGTTTTTTTGTTTATATAAGCTGGATGAAGGCGATACAAAGCATTAAGGTAGCTCACCTTGAATGCCCCACTTTTCTTTAAAAAAGGAGTTTTTTATGTTGAAAAAATGGCAGTTAAAAGATGTTATCTTACTTGCTTTCTTGTCTATCTTTTTTGGTGGCGTTTTTGTGGGATCTGGCTATCTGTTTGATATCCTCACTCTGATTTTAGCCCCTCTTGGCTTGCAGGCCTTTGCCAATGAAATCCTCTTTGGTCTCTGGTGTATGGCTGCGCCTATTGCCGCCATTTTTGTTCCAAGAGTGGGAAGTGCAACGATTGGAGAAGTTCTAGCTGCGCTTGCTGAAGTCCTTTATGGTAGCCAATTCGGTTTAGGTGCCCTTTTGTCTGGCTTGGTTCAAGGTTTGGGAAGTGAACTTGGTTTTATCGTAACCAAGAATCGCTATGAAAGTTGGCTCTCTCTAACTGCCAATAGTATTGGGATTACGCTTGTTAGCTTTGTCTATGAATACATTAAGTTAGGTTACTACGCCTTTTCAGTGCCTTTTGTACTTTCCTTGCTAGTGGTGCGCTTTATTTCCGTCTTTTTCTTCTGTACCATCTTGGTTCGCGCCATTGTCAAACTCTATCATCAGTTTGCAACCGGAGGAAAAGCATAGATGGGGCTGGAATTACGGGAGATTCAGTCCCCAATTTTTTCAGAACCGATTGATTTTACTTTTCATGGGCAAGCCTTTACCTTGTTAGTTGGGAGCAGTGGATCAGGAAAATCGAGTCTCTTTCAAATGATTGCCCAAGTCAGTTCTCTTCCCTATAGCGGTCAAGTCCTGATAAATGGGAGCGAGGTCAGTCAGCTTTCTATCGTCGAACGTGTCCAGACGGTTGGTATTCTCTTTCAAAATCCCAATCATCAATTTACCATGGAGAACTTGTTTGAGGAGCTGATTTTTACCTTGGAGAATATCGGCCATCCCGTTCAGGAAATTGATTCAAAAATAGCAGAGGTTGTCCAGCAATGTCGCTGCAAGGCGATTTTGCACCGTCCAATTCATCACTTATCAGGTGGGGAAAAGCAAAAGGCAGCTTTGGCTGTTCTCTTTGCTATGAATCCTAGGGTCTATCTCTTGGATGAGCCTTTTGCTTCCATTGACCGCAAGAGTAGGATAGAGATATTGGAGATTCTAAAAGAGTTAGCTTCTAATGGGAAGACAGTTATTTTGTGCGACCATGATTTAACGGACTATGAAGCCTATATCGACCATATGGTGGAGCTAAGAGATGGCCAACTAAGAGAAGTATTTCAAATCCCTTCCTCTGAGATGACACAGGTTTCTTCAAATAATGTTGCTTCTAGTCCAGAACTATTCCATATGGACCGAATAACTTGTGAACTGGATAAGCGTCCCCTCTTTTCGATTGTGAATTTTACATTTTACCAAGGAATTTCCTGTATCTTGGGTGATAATGGTGTCGGGAAATCAACCCTCTTTCGGTCTATTCTTCAATTTCAAAAGTATAAGGGGCGCATTACCTGGAAGGGGACAGTCCTGAAAAAGAAAAAGAGTTTGTATCGTGACCTGACGGGTGTTGTTCAGGAAGCTGAGAAACAGTTTATCCGAGTCAGTCTGCGAGAAGAGCTTCAATTAGATGGACCTGATTCTGAAAGAAATCAGCGTATTCTCCAAGCTTTACGGTATTTTGATCTGGAGCAGGCGCTGGATAAGAGTCCCTATCAATTAAGTGGTGGTCAGCAAAAGATTCTTCAGCTCTTGACCATCTTGACTAGTAAGGCTTCTGTGATCTTGCTAGATGAACCTTTTGCTGGTTTGGATGATAGAGCCTGCCATTATTTTTGTCAGTGGATTGTGGAGGAGAGAAATCAAGGAAGAAGTTTTTTGATCATTAGCCATCGTTTAGATCCCTTGATCTCTGTGGTTGATTATTGGATTGAGATGACCAGTCAGGGGCTCAGTCATCTGAAAGAAGTGATAATTACCAAACCACTCACATCTCAGAGTAGCAATGCTCAAGGGGAGGTGGGATAGTATGGTCAAAGTATCAACCCAGACACCGATTATCAGTCTCTTCTTGCTGATTTTATCCTTGGAAACATCTTTCATTCCTTCGATTGCTCTGAATCTTTCGGTAGCTACATTTTGCATTCTCTTTATGCTTTATTACCGTCGATTTAAAGTATTGGCTTGGATGATTCTGCTCGCCATTTTGCCATCTTTGGCCAATTATTGGGCAGTTCAGTTACACGGGGATGCTTCGCAGGCAGTCATGCTTGGAACGAGGGCCTTTGTAACCGTTTGTATAGGCCTTGTCTTTGTTTCCTCTATTTACCTAAAAGAGCTTCTCTTGTACTTGGCTCAAAAGGGGTTATCACGGTCATGGGCTTATGCTTTGATTGTGGTATTCAATTCCTTCCCCCTTATTCAGCAAGAAATCAAGTCCCTCAAAGAAGCTTGCCTATTACGTGGTCAAGCACTGCATGTTTGGTCTCCCTTGATTTACAGCAAGGTTCTGATGACAGTCTTTAGGTGGCGCTATCTTTATCTGAGAGCTCTGTCGGCGCATGGATATGACGAACATGCACAGGTGGAGAATCGCTATCGGATCTTTTATATTTCTAAAAAAACAAAATTAATCTACCTGCTGTTCTTTTTATTACTTCAAACCAGTCTATTTTTATAAAGGAGTTATTATGGAATTTACAGATATTGCGATGGAATTATCCAAGGAAGCTTGGCAGACTTCTTTTCATCATCCCTTTATTTTACAATTACAAGAGGGAAATTTAGACCCTGCGATTTTCCGCTATTACCTGATTCAGGATGCCTACTATCTGAAGGCCTTCTCAGAAATCTATCACCTCTTGGCTGATAAGACTTCAAACCAAGAGATGAAAAGACTCTTGAAACAAAATGCTCAGAGTCTAGTGGAGGGTGAGTTATTTATCCGCCAACAATTTTTCAAGGAATTGGAAATCAGCGATCAAGAAATGGAACAACATCCAATCGCTCCAACCTGTTATCATTACATTTCGCACATTTATCGGCAATTTGCAGAGCCGAACTTGGGTATTGCCTTTGCAAGTTTGCTGCCTTGTCCTTGGCTATACCATGATATAGGCAAATCCCTTAATCTTAAACCATCACCAAATCCTCTCTACCAACAATGGATTGAAACCTATATTACGGATGAGTTGGAGCAGCAGATCAGAGAGGAGGGAGCATTGGTCAATCAACTCTATCGAGAAAGTGACGAGACAGACAAGAAAAAAATGCTAGAAGCCTTCCGCATCAGTGTTCATATGGAAGCCAAGTTTTGGGAAATGGCTTACCAACATCAGACATGGAAGAGCGATTTACAGTCTTTAGAAGAAGGGGAATAATAGAAACATGAGAAAGCACCAATTACAGGTTCATAAATTAACCATTTTATCCATGATGATTGCCCTTGATGTAGTCCTTACGCCTATCTTTCGGATTGAGGGAATGGCACCGATGTCCAGTGTAGTCAATATTCTAGCAGGAATCATGATGGGACCTGTTTATGCTTTGGCTATGGCTACAGTCACAGCCTTTATCCGTATGACGACTCAAGGGATTCCGCCTTTAGCTCTCACAGGAGCGACTTTTGGAGCTCTCCTTGCAGGCCTCTTTTATAAGTACGGTCGAAAATTTTACTTTTCTGCCTTGGGAGAAATTTTGGGAACAGGTGTTATTGGTTCGATTGTTTCCTATCCTGTTATGGTACTCTTTACAGGATCAGCTGCTAAGCTTAGCTGGTTTATCTATACTCCTCGATTTTTCGGAGCAACCTTAATCGGTACAGCGATTTCCTTTATTGCCTTTCGATTTTTAATCAAGCAGGAATTCTTTAAAAAAGTGCAGGGATATTTCTTTGCTGAAAGGATAGACTGATGCAGGAATTATCAAATCCTTTTCCTCTGGGAACGACTTCCCTCATTCACTGCATTACCAATGAAATTTCTTGTGAGATGCTGGCAAATGGGATTTTGGCTCTGGGATGTAAACCAGTTATGGCGGATGATCCCCGTGAGGTTCTTGATTTTACCAAACAGAGTCAGGCTCTTTTCATCAATTTGGGGCATTTGTCTGCTGAGAAGGAAAAAGCAATCCGTATGGTAGCTTCGTATGCAACTCAAGCTTGTCTCCCAATGGTAGTAGATGCGGTTGGCGTAACAGCTTCAGTCATTCGTAAGAGCTTAGTTAAAGACCTTTTAGACTATAGCCCTACGGTCCTTAAGGGAAATATGTCAGAAATCCGAAGTCTTGTTGGCTTAAAACACCACGGAGTCGGAGTCGATGCGAGTGCTAAAGATCAAGAAACTGAGGATTTGCTTCAAGTCTTGAAAGACTGGTGTCAGACCTATCCAGGTATGTCATTCTTAGTCACAGGCCCCAAGGACCTCATCGTTTCGAAGAATCAGGTTGCTTTACTTGAGAATGGCTGTGCAGAATTAGACTGGATAACAGGGACAGGAGACTTGGTTGGAGCTTTAACAGCTGTTTTTCTCAGCCAAGGAATGACTGGCTTTGAAGCTTCCTGCTTAGCGGTCTCTTATCTTAATATCTCTGCTGAGAGAATAGTTGTTCAAGGAATGGGATTGGAAGAATTTCGCTACCAAGTACTCAATCAGCTTTCGCTTCTAAAAAGAGATGAAAATTGGCTAGAAGCCATAAAAGGAGATGTTTATGAATAGAGAGGCGCTCAGACTGTATCTAGTAACCAATCGCTACCAAGATTCCTTGGAAAGTTTTCTTGAAAAGGTTGAGACGGCTTGCCGTTCAGGTGTTACCATAGTCCAATTACGAGAAAAAAATCTCACAACCAATCAATATTATCAACTGGCAAAACAAGTCAAGGAAATAACAGATGCCTATCAGGTACCCTTGATCATCGATGATCGTTTGGATGTCTGTCTTGCAGTTGATGCTGCAGGTCTACATATAGGAGACGATGAACTACCAGTTTCGGTTGCCCGACAAGTCTTGGGCCCTGACAAAATCCTCGGTGTTACAGCTAAAACTGTAAAAAGAGCTCTTGAGGCAGAAGAAGGGGGAGCAGATTACTTGGGGACAGGAGCCATTTTTCCGACAACCACCAAGGAAAATGCACCCATCACCCTGATTTCAACCTTGAAGACAATTTGCCAAAGGGTCGCCATTCCAGTAGTTGCTATTGGAGGCTTGACGTCAGAGAACGTTGACCAGCTTATCGGCACGGGTATAGCTGGTGTAGCTGTCGTACGTGATTTGATGCAGGCAGAAGATATAGAGGCAAAAACGCAAGCCTTTTTAACAAAGTTGGATGATATTATTTTCTAATTAATACTCACTGAGAATCAAAGAGCAAACTAGGAAGCTAGTCGCAGGTTGCTCAAAGCACAGCTTTGAGGTTGCAGATAAAGCTGACGTCGTTTGAAGAGATTTTCGAAAAGTATAAAAACTCTCTAATTCCCTTAAAGTGGAAACTAGAGAGTTTTTTTAATCTTTAAAGCTTGTATGATTGACTGGGCCAGAACCATGACCAAGTTGAGGGGCGTCTTGGATGGCTTTTGTAATAAAGGCCTTGGCCTTATCAACTGCCTGATAAAGGCTTTTGCCTTTGGCTAGTTCAGCCGTAATCACTGCAGCAAAGGTACATCCAGTACCATGAGTGTGACAGGTTTGAATCCTTGGGCTTTCCCAGACAAATTGCTCATCTTTGGTAAAAAGGAAATCTTTAGCACCGCCTTCGAGATGGCCACCTTTGATGACCACAGACTGAGGACCAAATTCTTTTAAAATCAGGCGACCAGCACGTTGCATGTCTTCGGGGTTATTGATTGAAAAACCAACAATCTCTTCTGCCTCAGGAAGATTAGGTGTGATAATGCTTGCAAGAGGCAGAAGGTTTGTTTTTAGGTAGGTTCTGGCAGTGGTATCAATCAGGGTGTCTCCACTCGTAGCTACCATAACAGGATCAAGGACGTAGGGGCAATCCAGCTTTTGAAGATAGGGCTGGATGATTTCCATGATTTCAGTAGTTGCCAACATCCCAGTTTTTACAGCCTGAGGTGTAATATCCGAAAAGACACTGTCCAATTGGGCTTTCAACATTTGAGGAGAAACATGCTCGATTAGCTGAACGCCTCTGGTATTTTGAGCGACAAGACTTGTCACAACAGCCATTCCATAGACATCTCTAGCTTGGAATGATTTTAAATCAGCCATAATGCCAGCACCGCCACTAGGGTCAGTCCCTGCAATGGTCAAAGCAACAGGTAAATAAGTCATCTAAAACCTCCCAACCAACTGAAGTTTGTATTCTTAAGAACAAGCCAGTATGTTTCAGGAAGGAAATAGAAGACTGCTAGTCCCCATTATCATTTCCACTTCCATCAGCTAGCATTACCTAGATTGAGTCAAAGGGTCTAACAGTTGTTAATCTCAGCTTTACGCACCCCTAGTGGTTGTTTTCTTTTTTCTTTAGTATAGCATATTTTTATAGTTTATATAGTAAAAATTGACTGGAAATTCTTTATCATATGGTTAAAATTCAATTTTTCAAAGAAAAAATTAATTTCATAGTTGACAAATGTAGATTTTAGGAGTATACTAATAACCGTAATCGACAAATGTAGATTTAGGAGGTGTGATTATGCAGATTTCAGATGCAGAATGGCAGGTCATGAAGATTATTTGGATGCAAGGAGAGCAGACCAGTACGGATTTGATCAGGGTTCTGGCGGAGCGGTTCGACTGGTCCAAGTCAACCATTCAAACTCTTTTGGCTCGTTTGGTTGAGAAAGAGTGTCTGACAAGGAAAAAAGAAGGCAAGTTCTTTGTCTATTCAGCCCTTTTGACTTTGGACCAAAGTCGGGATTTACTTGTCCAAGATATCAAGGACAAGGTTTGTTCTCGTAGGATTAAGAACTTGTTGGCTGATTTGATTGCTGAATGTGATTTTACTCAGGCTGACTTGGAAGACTTGGAAGCTGTGATTTCTGAGAAGAAATCAAACGCTGTAACAGAAGTAAAATGTAATTGTATGTAAAGGAGACGTCATGTTGAATATTATTGTAACCATTATTTGTATTGCCCTTATCGCCTTTATCTTGTTTTGGTTTTTCAAAAAGCCTGAAAAATCTGGACAAAAGGCCCAGCAAAAAAAGGGATACCAAGAGATTCGAGTGGAGGTTATGGGGGGCTATACGCCTGAGTTGATTATCCTCAAGAAATCAGTGCCAGCCCGCATTGTCTTTGACCGTAAGGACCCTTCACCCTGTCTGGATCAGATTGTTTTTCCAGACTTTGGTGTACATGCGGACCTGCCTATGGGGGAAGAGTATGTAGTGGAAATCACACCTGAGCAGGTTGGAGAGTATGGTTTCTCTTGTGGCATGAATATGATGCACGGTAAGATGATTGTAGAATAGGAGAATGATATGACTGAAATTGTAAAAGCAAGTCTTGAAAATGGTGTTCAAAAAATCCGTATCACGGCAGACAAAGGCTACCATCCAGCCCACATTCAACTGCAAAAAGGAGTTCCTGCTGAGATCACCTTTCACCGTGTGACACCTTCAAACTGTTATAAGGAAATTCTATTTGAAGAAGAAGGCATCTTGGAACCAATCGGCGTAGATGAGGAGAAAGTCATTCGATTTACACCTCAAGAATTAGGTCAACATGAATTTTCTTGTGGCATGAAGATGCAAAAGGGGAGTTATATCGTAGTTGAGAAGACTCGAAAATCTCTATCACTTTTACAGCGTTTTTGGATTACTAGTATCTTTACTGTGCCTCTTGTGATTCTCATGATTGGGATGTCGACAGGAGGAATTAGTCACCAAGTTATGCGTTGGGGAACCTTTTTAGCCACAACACCGATTATGCTAGTAGCAGGTGGTCCTTATATCCAAAGTGCTTGGGCTAGTTTTAAAAAGCACAATGCCAACATGGATACCTTGGTTGCTCTGGGAACCCTAGTGGCCTATTTCTATAGCTTAGTTGCCCTCTTCGCTGGTCTCCCCGTTTACTTTGAAAGTGCTGCATTTATCTTCTTCTTCGTTCTTATGGGAGCCGTTTTTGAGGAGAAAATGCGGAAAAATACTTCCCAAGCTGTGGAGAAATTACTTGACTTGCAGGCTAAAACTGCAGAAGTCTTGCGTGAGGATAACTATGTTCAAGTCCCCTTGGAGCAAGTCAAGGTAGGTGACCTGATTCGAGTGCGTCCCGGTGAAAAGATTGCTGTTGATGGTGTCGTAGTAGAAGGTATCTCTAGTATTGATGAGTCTATGGTGACAGGTGAGAGTCTGCCTGTGGACAAGACAGTTGGAGATACCGTCATTGGTTCAACCATCAATAATAGTGGAACACTTGTTTTTAGAGCAGAAAAAGTTGGTTCAGAAACTGTTTTGGCTCAGATTGTGGATTTTGTGAAGAAAGCTCAGACAAGTCGTGCGCCGATTCAGGACTTGACGGATAAAATTTCAGGGATTTTTGTCCCAGCAGTTGTCATTTTAGGGATTGTGACCTTTTGGGTTTGGTTCGTCTTGCTCAGGGATAGTGTAGTCGTGCTTGGAGCGAGTTTTGTCTCTTCTCTTCTCTATGGGGTGGCTGTTTTGATTATTGCCTGCCCTTGTGCCTTGGGTCTTGCAACACCGACAGCCCTTATGGTAGGGACAGGACGCAGTGCCAAGATGGGAGTTCTCCTCAAAAATGGAATGGTTCTACAGGAAATCCAGAAAGTCCAAACTCTTGTCTTTGATAAGACTGGGACTTTGACGGAAGGGAAGCCTGTGGTAACAGATATCATCGGCGACGAAGTAGAAGTGCTTGGATTAGCAGCCTCCTTGGAAGAAGCTTCTCAACACCCACTGGCTGAAGCCGTTGTGAAACGAGCCAGTGAAGCTGGACTTGAGTTACAAACTGTTGAAAATTTCCAAGCCTTGCACGGAAAAGGTGTCTCAGGGCAAATCAATGGAAAACAAGTTCTGCTTGGAAATGCTAAAATGCTGGATGGCATGGATATTTCTAGCATTTATCAAGAAAAACTAGAAGAACTGGAAAAAGAAGCTAAGACAGTTGTGTTTTTGGCTGTGGACAATGAAATCAAAGGCTTGCTTGCTTTGCAGGATATCCCTAAGGAAAATGCTAAGCTAGCCATCAGTCAGTTGAAAAAACGAGGCCTTAAAACAGTCATGCTGACAGGAGACAATGCAGGTGTGGCGCGTGCTATTGCAGATCAAATCGGAATTGAAGAGGTCATTGCAGGTGTCTTGCCAGAAGAAAAAGCTCATGAAATACATAAACTACAATCAGCTGGAAAAGTAGCCTTTGTTGGTGATGGCATCAATGACGCTCCTGCCCTCAGTGTAGCAGATGTGGGGATTGCTATGGGAGCTGGAACAGATATTGCCATCGAGTCAGCAGATTTGGTGTTGACAACTAATAACCTCCTAGGAGTGGTTCGTGCCTTTGACATGAGTAAGAAAACCTTTAATCGAATTCTGCTCAATCTTTTCTGGGCCTTTATCTACAATGTCGTTGGAATTCCGATAGCAGCAGGAGTCTTTTCAGGTATTGGATTGGTCCTCAACCCAGAATTGGCAGGTCTAGCTATGGCTTTTAGTTCAGTATCTGTTCTGACCAGTTCCCTTCTGTTAAACTTTAGTAAAATAGATTAAAAGCGGGCTTGCTCGCTTTTTATTATAAAACAGAAGCTAAAACGTTTTCAAACTGTACTGTAATAGAGAATAAAAACTTCTGAGCAGATTCTTAGAAAAGTCGAACGAAATGTGATAAATTAGTAGAGTAAAAATTTGCTGAAACGTTTTCAAAAAGTATACGAAACCTTTTTTAGTAGATTTAAAAATATTTGAAGGAGAGTTATCATTATGACTCAAGGGAAAATTACTGCATCTGCAGCAATGCTTAATGTATTGAAAACATGGGGCGTAGACACAATCTACGGTATCCCATCAGGAACACTCAGCTCATTGATGGACGCTTTGGCTGAAGACAAAGATATCCGCTTCTTGCAAGTTCGCCACGAAGAAACAGGTGCTCTTGCAGCGGTTATGCAAGCTAAATTCGGCGGCTCAATCGGGGTTGCAGTTGGTTCAGGTGGTCCAGGTGCGACTCACTTGATTAACGGTGTTTACGATGCAGCTATGGATAACACTCCATTCCTAGCGATCCTTGGATCACGTCCAGTTAACGAATTGAACATGGATGCTTTCCAAGAATTGAACCAAAACCCAATGTACAACGGTATCGCTGTCTACAACAAACGTGTAGCTTACGCTGAGCAATTGCCAAAAGTTATCGACGAAGCTTGCCGTGCTGCAGTTTCTAAAAAAGGTCCAGCTGTTGTTGAAATCCCAGTAAACTTCGGTTTCCAAGAAATCGACGAAAACTCATACTATGGATCAGGTTCATACGAGCGTTCATTCATCGCTCCTGCTTTAAACGAAGTTGAAATCGACAAAGCTGTTGAAATCTTGAACAATGCTGAACGTCCAGTTATCTATGCTGGTTACGGTGGTGTTAAAGCTGGTGAAGTGATTACTGAATTGTCACGTAAAATCAAAGCACCAATCATCACAACAGGTAAAAACTTTGAAGCTTTCGAATGGAACTACGAAGGTTTGACAGGTTCTGCTTACCGTGTTGGTTGGAAACCAGCCAACGAAGTGGTCTTTGAAGCAGACACAGTTCTTTTCCTTGGTTCAAACTTCCCATTTGCTGAAGTTTACGAAGCATTCAAGAATACTGAAAAATTCATCCAAGTGGATATCGACCCTTACAAACTTGGTAAACGTCATGCCCTAGACGCTTCAATCCTTGGTGATGCAGGTCAAGCAGCGAAAGCAATCCTTGACAAAGTGAATCCAGTTGAATCTACTCCATGGTGGCGTGCAAACGTTAAGAACAACCAAAACTGGCGTGATTACATGAACAAACTCGAAGGTAAAACTGAGGGTGAATTGCAATTGTATCAAGTTTACAATGCAATCAACAAACATGCTGATCAAGACGCTATCTATTCAATCGACGTAGGTGACACTACTCAAACATCTACTCGTCACCTTCACATGACACCTAAGAACATGTGGCGTACATCTCCACTCTTTGCGACAATGGGTATTGCCCTTCCTGGTGGTATCGCTGCTAAGAAAGACAATCCAGATCGCCAAGTATGGAACATCATGGGTGACGGTGCATTCAACATGTGCTACCCAGACGTTATCACAAACGTTCAATACGACCTTCCAGTTATCAACGTTGTCTTCTCAAATGGTAAATATGCCTTCATCAAGGACAAATACGAAGACACAAACAAACACTTGTTTGGTTGTGATTTCCCTAATGCTGACTATGCGAAAATCGCTGAAGCTCAAGGAGCTGTTGGATTTACAGTAAATCGTATCGAAGATATCGATGCAGTTGTTGCAGAAGCTGTTAAATTGAACAAAGAAGGTAAAACTGTTGTTATCGATGCTCACATCACTCCACACCGTCCACTTCCAGTAGAAGTACTTGAATTGGATCCAAAACTTCACTCAGAAGAAGCTATCAAAGCCTTCAAGGAAAAATACGAAGCAGAAGAACTCGTACCATTCCGTCTCTTCTTGGAAGAAGAAGGATTGCAATCACGCGCAATTAAATAATTTCTCTCGTCGAAAATCAAATGTAAACTGCGTTATCTTCACCTTGCCGTACTCCAGTACTGCCTGCGGTTTGATGCCTTGTTTATTCTTTGATTTTCATAGAGAGAAACTTAAAAAGATCGGAGCAATCCGGTCTTTTTATGGAGGATAGTAAATGAATTTAAATCAATTAGATATTATCGTTTCAAATGTTCCCCAAGTCTGTGCTGACTTGGAGCATATCTTGGATAAAAAGTCAGATTATGCTGATGATGGTTTTGCTCAGTTTACGATTGGCAGTCACTGTCTCATGTTGTCCCAAAATCATTTGGTTCCTTTGGGAAACTTTGAGTCAGGAATAATTCTTCACATTGAGGTTGAGAATGTAGACCAGAACTACCAACGGTTGAAAGAACTTGGTATTCAGGTTTTAAACGGTCCAACTGTAACCGATTGGGGAACAGAGTCCTTATTAGTTAAAGGCCCTGCTGGTCTAGTGATTGATTTTTATCGTATGAAATAGGACGCTTAGTCATTTGAAGTTAACCATAATGATTCTTAAAAAAGAATTTGCGAATATGAACTATTGAAAGATCGGAGCAATCCGGTCTTTTTCTTATCACAAGACTGTGATAGTTTACATTTTTATAGCAAAACTCTCAAAAACTTGCTTATTTTTTATTCAAACGTAAAAGCCCGCTCAGGACATCATTACCCAGATAGTTCCAAACTTTTTGTTTTCTTTTTAGTATAATAGAACTACCAAATCAAGTGAGGTAAAGTGATGACAGAAATCCTGCAATTTCCAGAGGGCTTCTTCTGGGGTGGTGCTACGGCAGCTAATCAATGTGAGGGTGCTTATAATCTAGATGGTCGAGGTCTTGCTAACGTTGATGTGGTACCCATTGGACCAGATCGTGAAGCTATTATCACAGGTCAGAAAAAGATGTTTTCGTTTGAGGAGGGCTATTTTTACCCAGCAAAAGAAGCCATTGATATGTACCATCATTACAAGGAAGATATCGCTCTTTTTGCAGAAATGGGCTTCAAGACTTATCGGCTTTCCATTGCTTGGACTCGGATTTTTCCTAAGGGAGACGAAACAGTGCCAAATGAAGCTGGTCTAGCCTTTTATGAGGATTTATTTAAGGAATGTCACAAGTATGGAATCCAACCTCTGGTAACCATTACTCATTTCGACTGTCCTATGCACTTGATTGAAGAGTACGGTGGATGGCGCAATCGTCGGATGTTAGACTTCTATGAAAAACTTTGTCGCACACTCTTTACCCACTATAAGGGTTTGGTCAAATACTGGCTTACCTTTAACGAAATCAACATGATTCTCCATGCACCCTTTATGGGAGCAGGGCTCTGCTTTGAAGAAGGAGAAAATCAAGAACAGGTTAAATATCAGGCTGCTCACCATGAGTTGGTGGCTTCAGCCATGGCGACTAAGATTGCCCACGAAATTGACCCAGAAAACAGGGTGGGGTGTATGTTGGCAGCAGGGCAATACTATCCCAACACAGCCCATCCGAGAGACTACTGGGCTGCTATGGAGGAAGATCGCAAGAGTTACTTCTTCATTGATGTTCAAGCGCGTGGGGAATACCCAAACTATGCCAAGAAGCAGTGGGAACGTGAAGGAATTAAGATTGAAATGGCTCCAGAAGATTTGGATTTGTTGAAGAATCACACTGTTGACTTTGTTTCCTTCTCTTACTATGCAAGTCGAGTGGCCTCAGGGGATCCAGAAGTGAGGGATCTGACTGCTGGGAATGTCTTTGCCTCTATCAAAAATCCTTATCTTGAATCCTCAGAATGGGGATGGCAGATTGACCCACTTGGCCTTCGTATCACCCTCAATGCCATCTGGGATCGTTACCAAAAGCCAATGTTTATCGTAGAAAATAGACTCGGTGCTATGGACACGCCAGATGAGAATGGTTCTGTAGCAGATGACTATCGGATTGCTTACTTAAAGGCTCATATCAAGGCTATGCGAGATGCCATTTACCAAGATGGAGTTGACTTGTTTGGTTATACGACTTGGGGTTGTATCGATCTGGTTTCAGCTGGAACAGGCGAAATGAACAAGCGCTATGGCTTTATCTATGTGGATAGAGATAATGCTGGTCATGGAAGCCTCAAACGGAGCAAGAAGAAGTCCTTCTACTGGTACAAGGATGTCATTGCCAGCAATGGTGCAAGTATTGAGTAGAGCACATTTGTTTACTATTTTTATAAAATCTTCTCCCTACTTTATAAGATATGAAAAAGAGTTCAACTGGAACTCTTTTTTTGCTATAATGAAGGGAGAAAAATCAGACAGGAGATCGACATGTCAGAACCATTATTTTTAAATTCCGTTATGCAAGAAAAAATCTGGGGTGGAACCAAGCTACGCGATGAGTTTGGATACGACATCCCAAGTGAAAAAATCGGAGAATACTGGGCTATCTCAGCTCATCCAAATGGTGTCTCTAAAGTTGCCAATGGTCGTTTTGAAGGAACAGATCTAGCTACTTTATATGCAGAGCACCGTGAATTGTTTGGCAATCGTCCAGAACCTGTATTTCCACTTTTGACCAAAATCCTCGATGCCAACGACTGGCTCAGCGTCCAAGTTCACCCAGATGATGCTTATGGACTAGAGCATGAAGGCGAACTTGGAAAAACAGAATGCTGGTACATCATCGCTGCGGATGAAGGATCAGAGATTATCTACGGTCACAATGCCAAGTCAAAAGAAGAACTCCGTCAGCAAATTGAGGACAAGAACTGGGATAGTTTATTGACAAAAGTACCAGTTAAGGCTGGAGATTTCTTCTATGTACCAAGTGGCACCATGCATGCTATCGGGGCAGGTATCTTGATTCTTGAAACCCAACAATCTAGTGACACCACCTATCGCGTCTATGACTTTGACCGTAAGGATGACAAGGGCAATTTGCGCGAACTTCACCTTGAAAAATCTATTGATGTTTTGAACATTGGTGAACCAGCAAATAGTCGTCCAGTAACTATCAAAGCCGACGATTTACGCTCAACTCTCCTTGTATCCAATGACTTCTTCGCAGTCTACAAGTGGGAAATTACTGGGAAAGTTGAATTCTACAAGACAGCTGATTACAGCTTATTGAGTGTCTTAGCTGGTCAAGGTCAGCTTACTGTAGATGGGAAAAACTATCCGATTCAAAAAGGTAGTCACTTTATCCTACCAAGTGATGTTGAATCTTGGACTCTGGAAGGACAAGAATTAGAATTGATTGTTAGCCATCCATAACAAAGAAAGGGCCTGAGTTCACTACTCAAGTCCTTTTTGATTACATAAATTGGGCGATAAAGACCACAATGATAATGATTGGAATGACGAAACGAAGAAGGAAGAGCCAGACTTGGAAAAGTCCCTGTTTCCATGTTGTTTCATCAAGGTGTAGTTCTTCCATGGCAAGAACCTTTTTGAAGATGTAGCCTGTAAAGAGTGAAAGGCAGAGAGCTCCAAATGGCATGAGGAGATTGGAAACCAAGAAATCCATAGCGTCAAAGAAGGTCTTCCCAAAAATGTGAACATCTGCCATAACACCGTAAGAAAGGGCTGAAGGAATTCCAAAGACAAAGGTCAAGATTCCTAAAATAACACTCCATTTGGCACGCTTACTGTTGTCCTGATCGGTGATATTGCCCACATTGATTTCTAGCATAACGACAGAAGAAGTGACCGTCGCAAAGAGGAAGAGCAAGAGGAAGAGGATGTAGAAAATAGTTCCAAAAGGCATCTTGTCAAAGAGCTGAGGCAAGACGATAAAGAGTAAGCTCGGTCCCCCTTCAGACTGGATATTGAAGGCTGACATGGCTGGGAAAATGGCAAGACCTGCCATGATAGATACCGAGATATTCATGGCTACAATGGAAATTCCTGATTGGACCAGATTGGTTTTCTTGTCCAAGTAGGAAGCATAGGTCAGCATGGCTGTAACCCCTAGTGAGAGGGCAAAGAAAGATTGTCCCAGAGCGTAGAGGAGACCAGCGCTTGTCAGTTTTGAAAAGTCTGGTTTGAGGAAGTAAAGAACCCCTTCCATGGCATTTGACAAACTGAGAGAACGACCGATGATGACGACAAAGATGATAAAGAGCAGGGGCATCATAACCTTAGATGCTCTTTCAATCCCTTTTTGAACACCACGTGATACAATAAAGATGTTCAATAATATAAAGGCAGCTTGTGCGCCTAGGGCAATGGCTGGATTTGAAATGATTGAAGTAAATAACTGAGCGTAATCACCTGTTCCACTAAGTTGGAACAATTTTCCAAACTCAATGCCTAGATAGACTAAAATCCATCCTCCAATAACACTGTAAAATGATAAGAGGATAAAGAGGGCAAAGGCACCAATCCAACCGATGAAGTTGTACTTGCTATTCTTACCAAGTTTTCCAAAGGTTTTAATCCCAGAGACACCAGCGCTTCGGCCGAGGGCAAATTCAGCAAGGAGAAGTGGGAAACCGATTAAAATAGTGGAAACGAGAAAGACCAATAAAAAGCCTCCTCCACCATTAGCAGCAGTCATGTAGGGGAATTTCCAAACGGCTCCAAGTCCGATGGCTGAACCAGCAGATGCGAGGATAAAGCCCAGTTTAGAACCCCATTGCGATTTTTCAGACATAGTTAAACTCCTAAAATTAGTGTTACAAAAGAAAAAGCTACTGCCCTTGGCAAATAGCCTCATCAGTACTCAAGATGAGCTTTTCTTTTGATTGATAGACTTGACTATCCTATCATGTTTTCTAAGGTCTGTCAAGAAAACCATTTTCAAGTTTTCACAGCTTTCACAAAAAATTAAAATGTTTCGCAAAAACACTTGACTCTGACCTAAGGGGAGGGGTTATACTATATATGTAAGGAGGAAATCATGTACCATATAAAAGAAGCCGCCCAGCTTTCAGGTGTCTCTGTCAAAACCCTACACCACTATGACAAGATAGGACTCTTGGTTCCTTTAAAGTCAGAAAACGGCTATCGAACCTACAGTCAAGAGGATTTGGAACGCCTTCAGGTCATTCTATATTACAAATATCTAGGCTTTTCTTTAGAAAAAATAGCAGAGCTATTAAAGGAAGATAGATCAGATTTATTACCTCATTTGACTAGGCAGTTGGACTATTTGACTCGAGAAAGGCAACATCTGGATACCTTAATTTCTACCTTGCAAAAAACCATTCAAGAACAAAAAGGAGAAAGAGAAATGAGCATTCAAGAGAAATTTGCTGGGTTTAACTACCAAGACCATCAAAAATACCACCAAGAGGCGGTAGAGAAATATGGACAAGAAGTCATGGACCAAGCGCTCGAGCGTCAAAAAGGTCACGAAGATGAGGCTACGGTTGCCTTCAACCAAGTTTTTCAAGCTTTGTCACAAAATCTTCAAGCTGGTTTACCTGCAACAGCAACTGAAAACCAAGAGCAAGCAGCCAAGCTCTTGCAAGCCATCCGTACTTATGGATTTGATTGTTCTGTTGAGGTCTTCGGATATATCGGCAAGGGCTACGTCTATAACCCAGAGTTTAAGGAAAATATTGATAAATTTGGAGATGGAACAGCCCAGTACACATCAGATGTCATTGCTCATTATGTCCAAACTCAGACAAAATAAAATCGGAGGAGTATTCTTCCGATTTTTTCTAAATTCAAGTATTACTTGCTTAATAATTTTTCTACCACATTTAGTTTTCGCATGGTCAAATCTACATTAAAAAGCTTTTCAAGATAGTTGGTATGGAGTTTCTTTTGTTTTGCAGTTCTAGGGAGATAGAGGTAAAGACAATGGTTACCGATACAAATTTCTTCTTCACCATAATCAATTTTCAATTTTTCTAGAGGGAGGATTTGAATAGGTTCTTGATAAAAAATCACGTGTACACGGTCATAAAGATAGTGTTCTCCAAACGGATTTTCTTGGACAATGTTTTTAAAAATATCCTTATTCTTAATGATTATTTTGAGATCGGCTCCAATCTTTTCCTTTATTAGAGTATGAACCTGTTCTCGTATTTCTTCTAGGGTTAAGTCACTTTCAAGAATGATATTTCCACTTTGAATATAAGTTCGAACTTGTTGAAAACCAGCTTCTGTTAAAATATCTACCAAATAAGACATTTTCGGGATAGCATTTTTTCCATTAGGAGTAACACCTCTTAGTAAAATAATATGTTCCAAAGGACTTCCTTTCTTATTTGGTATTTTAGTCATTCAATTATTTATATATTTGATTTGAGCCTGCTACCCAGCCAGTGCAGAGGGCAGAAGTGATGTTAAACCCACCTGTGTGGGCATTGATATCTAGTACCTCGCCTGCAAAGTGGAGTCCAGGGACCAGCTTACTTTCCAGAGTTTTAGGATTAATTTCCTTAAGACTGACACCACCCTTGGTAACAAAGGACTTGGCAAGGGACATTTTACCAGTGACAGGAATTTTGAGAGCCTTGATAGACTGGACAAGTCGTTCTCGTTCCTTTTCAGTCAATTGTTTGACTTTTTCAGGATAGTTTTGCACAAAAAATTCTGCCAAACGTTCTGGCAACAAGGTTCTTAAAGCATTTTTCAAGGATTTTTCCCGATTTTCTTCTAGAAATGTAGCCAAGTCCTTTTCAGAAAGTTGAGGCAAAATATCTAGCGAGAGAACCTCCCCACCCTTGACAAAACTAGACATACGCAGGGCAGCAGGGCCTGACAAACCAAAATGGGTAAAGAGCAGATCGTGTGTGATGACATGTTTGCCATAGCTTAGGGTCACATCGTCCAGTGAAATCCCCTGTAAGGCCTTATGTGGAAAATCTGTCAACAAAGGACTTTCAGCGGCCTCAAGCTCGGTAATGGTGTGCTTGAAATGACGAGCAATCTCGTGACCAAAACCAGTCGAACCAGTTGAAGGATAGGATTTTCCACCAGTTGTGACAATGAGTTTATCACAAGTGAGGATTTGGTCAGCTGACTTAAGGACAAACTTGTCATCTACCTTTTTTACTGAAACAATCTCTGTTTGAGTAGCAACTTGGCCACCTAATTCAGTGATTTTCTTTTCCAAGGACTCGATAATAGTCCGAGATTTGTCGCTAGCAGGAAAGACGCGGCCGTGGTCTTCGACCTTAAGTTTAACACCATTTTCTGTAAAAAAGTTAATGATATCATGGTTATCAAACTGAGAGAAGACACTGTAAAGAAAGCGTCCGTTCCCAGGGATTCCAGCTAGTAGGTCGTCTAGAGTTCCGTTGTTAGTTACATTGCAACGTCCCCCACCAGTTCCAGCTAATTTCTTTCCAAGTTTCCGATTTTTTTCGATGAGGAGGGTTTTCTGTCCATAAAAGCTACTGGAAATCGTAGCCATCATGCCAGCAGGACCTCCACCGATGACAATAGTATCAAAATGTTTCATAGCTCTATTGTACCACAAAAAACAAGAGATGATAGTCACCTCTTGTCAAGAATGCAATTAATCAATTTCATATCCCATCAGCAAACCGCCATCTTCTGCATAGAAACTGCAGAGGCCAGATGTTGGGAGAATTTTGATATCCGCATGTGGGAAGGTTTCACGGATTCGCTCTGAGAGCTGTTGACAACATTTTTCGTTATTGCGTTGGGCCATGACAATACGGCCACCAGCATATCCAGCTTTAATGATTTCATCATAGGCAGCTTGAACTGATTTCTTTGGACCTCGTGCTTTTTGTAGCAATTCAAGGGTTCCAGTTTCACTAGCTTCTCCGACCATACGAATGTTGAGAAGGCCAACAACTGTACCGATGAGCTTGCTCAAACGGCCGTTTTTCACCAAGTTATCGACTTTGGCTAGGACAAAGAGTAACTTGGTTTTTTCTTGATAGGTAGTGACAGCTTCAACCACTTCTTCAAAAGATAAGCCCTGGTCAATCAAATCATTTAATTTTTCTACGAGTAAGTCAACCTCACCGCCAGCAGACAAACTATCAATCACATGAATCTTAGTGTCAGGATGGTCTTCCAGATAAATATTCTTTGCTAGTTGAGCACTATTGTGACTGCCAGAAAGAGTACCTGTGATGGTTACTAGGAAAATGTTTTTGGCTCCTTCAAATGCTCGTAAATAATCATCTGGGCTTGGACAAGCTGATTTTGAAGCTTCTGCGGTTGCATACATGGTTTCCATCATTTTATCAATGTTAAGACTAACATCATCAACAAAGACCTGATCAGCTACTTGAATGGTTAAGGGGACACTCACAAAGGTTGTATCAATAGCTGGTGTCTCCAGCTGACGATAATCACAACCAGAGTCAGCAATAATCTTCCAAGTCATAGAAATTCTCCATCTTTGTCAGTTATACATTGACAAAGGTTCTGTCTTTTTTTACAATTATATCATGAAAGCCCTTGAAACAAAAGCCTCATCCGTCTGTTGTGACAAGTAGAAAGAAAATGTTATGTCTGAACGTAGAATCTCTGAAAAATCTCTTGAAAATCTCAGAAAATCAAACCAAGAATCCAATTTATTAACCAGAGAAGCCCTTGAAACAGCCCTCTTACAACTCTTGGAAAAAAAGGACTTGACCAAGATTAGTATTTCTGAGTTGGTCAAACGTGCAGGCGTTTCGCGTGCGGCCTTTTATCGCAATTATGATTCCAAAGAGGAAATTTTAGAGAGCGTCTTTAAACGGAGTGTCCACAATATTATGGAACAGCTGCATCATTACGATCTAAAGACAGACCTTTATCTGGTCTGGGTTCACCTTTTCCGAGAAGCAAGAAAGGAAGCCAGAGTGATTCAACTTGCCTTAGATTACCATTTGGAAAAAATCTTTGTCCAGGCCATGCAGGAATTTTTAGAAAAATACCATGGAAAATCAAAAGGTGTCAGCTCTTATCTTCATTCCTTCTGGAGCTCGGCCATCGTCTCAGTCCTTCTAAAATGGATCAAGGATGGCATGAAAGTACCTGCTGAAAAGATTGCGGATTTACGGTTACCATTTTTTAAAAAATAGAGAAAAAGGAGAAAAGAGATGACTGAAAAAAGACTAGCCTGGGATGAGTACTTTGCAGCTCAAGCCCTACTAATTGCCAATCGTTCCACTTGTAAACGTGCCAAAGTGGGCGCGATTCTGGTTAAGGATAATAAAGTTATTTCCACTGGTTATAATGGTTCGGTGTCAGGAACCGAGCATTGTATTGATCACGAATGTTTGGTCATTGAAGGACACTGTGTTCGCACCCTTCACGCCGAGGTTAATGCCATTCTTCAAGGTGCTGAACGTGGTGTTCCTAAAGGCTTTACAGCCTATGTAACCCATTTTCCTTGTCTGAATTGCACGAAACAATTGCTGCAGGTAGGTTGTAAGCGCGTAGTTTATATCAACCAGTACCGAATGGACGACTATGCCCAATACCTTTATCAAGAAAAAGGGACAGAATTGACCCATTTACCACTTGAGACAGTACAGTCCGCTCTTAAAGAGGCAGATCTAATGTAAAAATTATCAAAAATAAATGGTTTAGAAAGATTTTTAAACCGTTTTTTGGTATAATAAGAAGAATAAATTGAAAGAAGGAATTCCAAAAATGGGAAAAATTGAAGTTATTAATCATCCACTGATTCAACACAAATTGTCAATCTTGCGTCGTACAGATACTTCTACAAAAGCTTTCCGTGAGCTAGTAGATGAGATTGCAATGTTGATGGGGTATGAAGTACTTCGTGATCTTCCACTAGAAGATGTGGAAATCGAAACACCAATCATCAAAACAGTTCAAAAACAATTGGCAGGTAAGAAATTGGCCATCGTTCCAATCTTGCGTGCTGGTATCGGGATGGTTGATGGGCTCTTGAGCCTGGTTCCAGCTGCTAAAGTTGGTCACATCGGTATGTACCGTGATGAAGAAACACTTCAACCAGTTGAGTACTTAGTGAAATTGCCTGAAGATATTGACCAACGTCAAATTTTTGTCGTAGACCCAATGTTGGCAACAGGTGGATCAGCAATCTTGGCTGTTGATTCTCTTAAAAAACGTGGCGCATCAAATATCAAATTTGTCTGCCTTGTATCTGCTCCAGAAGGTGTTAAAGCTCTTCAAGAAGCTCATCCAGATGTAGAAATCTTTACAGCAGCCTTGGATGAACGCTTGAACGAACACGGTTATATCGTTCCAGGTCTTGGAGATGCTGGAGACCGTTTGTTCGGTACAAAATAAAATTAAAAAGAGATTGACTTGGAAAAGGATTTCTAATCGTGAAAGGAGGTTGAATTTTTGTTTCTGTCTAATGAAAACAGAGCAAAAATTTGACCTTTTTTGACCTAGATATTATAATAGTCTTATCTTCAGTCATTTGACCAACAAAATTAAAACTCAAAAGGAGAATTGAATGATTCCTGTAGTTATCGAACAAACAAGCCGAGGAGAACGTTCCTACGATATTTACTCACGTCTTCTCAAAGACCGCATCATTATGCTGACAGGTCCAGTTGAAGACAATATGGCTAACTCTGTTATTGCCCAATTGCTTTTCTTGGATGCCCAAGATAGTACAAAAGATATTTACCTTTATGTCAATACACCTGGGGGGTCTGTTTCAGCTGGCTTGGCAATCGTTGATACCATGAACTTTATCAAGGCAGATGTCCAAACCATCGTTATGGGAATGGCTGCATCTATGGGGACAGTCATCGCATCAAGTGGAGCAAAGGGCAAACGTTTCATGCTTCCAAATGCTGAATACATGATCCACCAACCAATGGGTGGTACAGGTGGTGGTACCCAACAAACCGATATGGCGATTGCTGCAGAACACTTGCTTAAAACTCGTAATACTTTGGAAAAAATCTTGGCTGAAAATTCAGGTCAGTCAATGGAAAAAGTCCACGCAGATGCAGAACGTGATAACTGGATGAGTGCCCAAGAAACACTTGAATATGGCTTTATTGATGAAATCATGGCCAACAATTCATTGAACCAATGATGAAAGAAGGCAAACTCGACTGAGTTTGCTTTTTTTGGTATAATAGAGGGAGATTTCTTAGAAAGAGGATTTATCATGTTTGAAAAAGTCAATCGATCTGGATTGATTATCTATCTTTACTATAATCGTGATGCCAAAAAACTGCAGGATTATGGAGATATTACCTATCATTCCAAGAAACATCGCTACTTGCAACTCTATGTTCCAACAGAGAATCTAGAGAGCATAGTTGAGAGATTAGGTAAGGAAAGATTTATCAAAAAAGTTAGAGCTTGTCATATTCAAGAGCTGGAAACACCCTTTGTGGGCAATCTTTATCGAGAGGAAAACGTTATCATCGAAAAAGTTCAAGAAAAGTGTTGACAATTTTCTGATAATTCGGTATATTCTTAACATGCTATTTATTTAAGAAATAAGGAGTCAAAAAAGATGAAGAAAAAATTTGCCCTATCGTTTGTGGCGCTTGCAAGTGTAGCACTTCTTGCAGCCTGTGGAGAAGTGAAGTCTGGAGCGTCAAACGCTGCTGGTAACTCAGTAGATGAAAAGACAATCAAAATCGGATTTAACTTTGAGGAAACTGGTGCTGTAGCAGCCTACGGTACATCTGAACAAAAAGGTGCCCAACTTGCCGTTGATGAAATCAATGCAGCAGGTGGTATCGATGGAAAACAAATCGAAGTAGTTGATAAAGATAACAAGTCTGAAACAGCTGAGGCGGCTTCAGTAACAACTAACCTTGTAACCCAATCTAAGGTATCAGCAATCGTAGGACCTGCGACATCTGGTGCAACTGCAGCTGCGGTAGCTAATGCTACAAAAGCAGGTGTTCCGTTGATTTCGCCAAGTGCGACTCAAGATGGATTGACTAAAGGTCAAGATTACCTCTTTATCGGAACTTTCCAAGATAGCTTCCAAGGAAAAATTATCTCAAACTATGTTTCTGATAAATTGCAAGCTAAGAAAGTTGTTCTTTACACTGACAATGCCAGCGACTATGCTAAAGGTATTGCCAAAGCCTTCCGTGAAACTTACAAAGGTGAAATCGTTGCAGATGAAACTTTCGTAGCGGGTGACACAGACTTCCAAGCAGCCCTTACAAAAATGAAAGGGAAAGACTTTGATGCGATCGTTGTTCCTGGTTACTACACTGAAGCTGGTAAAATTGTAAACCAAGCGCGTGGCATGGGAATTGACAAACCAATCGTTGGTGGTGATGGATTCAACGGTGAAGAGTTTGTACAACAAGCAACTGCTGAAAAAGCATCAAACATCTACTTTATCTCAGGCTTCTCAACTACTGTAGAAGTTTCAGCTAAAGCAAAAGCCTTCCTTGATGCTTACCGTGCTAAGTACAACGAAGAGCCTTCAACATTTGCAGCCTTGGCTTATGATTCAGTTCACCTTGTAGCAAACGCAGCAAAAGGTGCTAAAAACTCAGGTGAGATTAAGGACAACCTTGCTAAAACAAAAGACTTTGAAGGTGTAACTGGTCAAACAAGTTTCGATGCAGACCACAACACAGTTAAAACTGCTTACATGATGACCATGAACAATGGTAAGGTTGAAGCAGCAGAAGTTGTAAAACCATAATAGAAAAATGTTGAAATAGGGAATGAGCCTCGGACTCACTCCCTGTTTCGATGTTTAATACTCTTTGAAAATCTCTTCAAACTGCGTCAACGTCGCCTTGGATTATATATGTAACTGACTTCGTCAGTCTTATCTACAACCTCAAAGCAGTGCTTTGAGCAACCTGCGGCTAGTTTTCTAGTTTGCTCTTTGATTTTCATTGAGTTTAAGAACCTATCAAAAAGTGAGGGAGAACCTCGAAATTATAAATAGAAAGAGTGAATCTTATGCTCCAACAACTAGTAAATGGTTTGATTCTAGGTAGTGTATACGCGCTGTTAGCCCTAGGGTATACCATGGTTTACGGAATTATCAAGCTCATCAACTTCGCCCACGGTGATATTTATATGATGGGAGCCTTTATCGGTTATTTCTTGATTAATTCTTTCCAAATGAATTTCTTTGTAGCGCTTATCGTAGCTATGCTAGCGACAGCTATCCTTGGTGTCGTGATTGAGTTTCTTGCTTATCGACCTTTACGCCACTCTACTCGTATTGCTGTTTTGATCACAGCTATTGGGGTTTCCTTCCTACTTGAGTATGGAATGGTCTATCTGGTTGGTGCCAATACCCGTGCCTTCCCTCAAGCGATTCAAACAGTTCGCTATGATTTGGGACCAGTTAGCTTAACAAACGTGCAGTTAATGATTTTGGCTATTTCCTTGATTTTGATGATTTTGTTACAAGTTATTGTTCAAAAGACAAAGATGGGGAAAGCCATGCGTGCAGTATCTGTAGATAGCGATGCGGCGCAATTGATGGGGATCAATGTAAACCGTACTATCAGCTTTACCTTTGCTTTGGGTTCTGCTCTTGCGGGTGCGGCTGGTGTTCTGATTGCTCTTTATTATAACTCTCTTGAGCCTTTGATGGGGGTTACTCCAGGTCTTAAGTCATTCGTTGCCGCAGTACTTGGTGGTATTGGAATTATTCCTGGTGCGGCTCTTGGTGGTTTTGTGATTGGTCTATTGGAAACTTTTGCGACAGCCTTTGGAATGTCAGACTTCCGTGATGCTATTGTTTATGGAATCTTGTTGTTGATCTTGATTGTCCGCCCAGCTGGTATCCTTGGTAAAAATGTGAAAGAGAAGGTGTAAACGATGAAAGAAAATTTAAAAGTTAATATTCTATGGTTACTCCTTTTGTTAGCTGGCTATGGCTTGATTAGTGTACTGGTCTCAGTCGGAGTACTCAATCTATTCTATGTACAGATTTTACAACAAATTGGAATTAATATTATTTTGGCTGTTGGCCTTAACTTAATCGTTGGTTTTTCAGGACAATTTTCACTTGGACATGCTGGTTTCATGGCGATTGGTGCCTATGCCGCTGCTATTATTGGTTCTAAATCACCAACCTACGGTGCCTTTTTTGGAGCTATGATTGTAGGTGCTTTGCTTTCAGGAGCAGTTGCCTTACTTGTCGGAATTCCAACCTTGCGCTTGAAGGGGGACTATCTTGCGGTAGCGACTCTAGGTGTTTCTGAAATTATCCGTATCTTTATCATCAATGGTGGAAGCATTACAAATGGTGCGGCAGGTATCTTGGGAATTCCTAACTTTACAACTTGGCAAATGGTATACTTCTTTGTCGTGATTACAACCATTGCAACCTTGAACTTCTTGCGTAGCCCGATTGGTCGTTCAACCCTATCTGTTCGTGAGGACGAGATTGCTGCTGAGTCAGTTGGGGTTAATACGACTAAAATTAAAATCATCGCCTTTGTCTTTGGTGCTATTACTGCAAGTATTGCAGGGTCACTTCAGGCAGGATTTATCGGTTCAGTTGTACCGAAAGATTACACTTTCATTAACTCAATCAACGTTTTGATCATTGTTGTATTTGGTGGACTTGGTTCCATTACAGGTGCAATTGTTTCAGCCATTGTTCTTGGAATTTTGAATATGCTTCTCCAAGACGTTGCTAGCGTGCGTATGATCATTTACGCTTTGGCCTTGGTGTTGGTAATGATTTTCAGACCAGGTGGACTCCTTGGAACATGGGAATTGAGCCTATCACGATTCTTTAAAAAATCTAAGAAGGAGGAACAAAACTAATGGCATTACTTGAAGTAAAACAGTTAACCAAACATTTTGGCGGTCTAACAGCTGTTGGAGATGTGACTCTTGAATTGAACGAAGGGGAACTGGTTGGACTAATCGGTCCAAACGGAGCTGGGAAAACCACCCTTTTCAACCTCTTGACTGGTGTTTATGAACCAAGTGAGGGAACAGTTACCCTTGATGGTCACCTTTTGAATGGGAAGTCACCTTATAAGATTGCCTCCTTAGGACTTGGACGTACTTTCCAAAATATCCGTCTCTTTAAAGATTTAACAGTTTTGGACAATGTTTTGATTGCTTTTGGCAACCATCACAAACAACATGTTTTTGCTAGTTTCTTACGCTTACCAGCTTTTTACAAGAGTGAAAAAGAATTAAAAGCTAAAGCTTTGGAATTATTGAAAATCTTTGATTTAGATGGTGATGCAGAGACTCTTGCTAAAAACCTCGCCTACGGACAACAACGTCGTTTGGAAATTGTTCGTGCCCTTGCTACGGAACCTAAAATTCTCTTTTTAGATGAACCAGCAGCAGGTATGAACCCACAGGAAACAGCGGAATTGACTGAGTTAATTCGTCGTATCAAAGATGAATTTAAAATTACAATCATGTTGATTGAACACGATATGAATCTGGTCATGGAAGTAACAGAACGCATCTACGTACTTGAATATGGTCGTTTAATTGCTCAAGGAACTCCAGACGAAATTAAGACCAATAAACGCGTTATCGAAGCTTATCTAGGAGGTGAAGCCTAATGTCTATGTTAAAAGTTGAAAATCTTTCTGTACATTACGGTATGATCCAAGCAGTCCGTGATGTAAGCTTTGAAGTTAATGAAGGAGAAGTTGTTTCCCTTATCGGTGCCAATGGTGCTGGTAAGACAACTATTCTCCGTACCTTGTCTGGTTTGGTTAGACCGAGTTCAGGAAAAATTGAATTTTTAGGTCAAGAAATTCAAAAAATGCCAGCTCAGAAAATCGTGGCAGGTGGTCTTTCACAAGTACCAGAAGGACGCCACGTCTTCCCTGGCTTGACTGTTATGGAAAATCTTGAAATGGGAGCTTTCTTAAAGAAAAATCGTGAAGAAAATCAAGCTAACTTGAAGAAAGTTTTCTCACGCTTCCCACGTCTTGAAGAACGGAAGAACCAAGATGCAGCCACTCTTTCAGGAGGGGAACAACAAATGCTTGCCATGGGACGCGCTCTTATGTCAACACCAAAACTTCTTCTTTTAGATGAACCATCAATGGGACTTGCCCCAATCTTTATCCAAGAAATTTTTGATATCATTCAAGATATCCAGAAACAAGGAACAACCGTCCTCTTGATTGAACAAAACGCCAATAAAGCACTTGCAATCTCTGACCGAGGCTATGTACTGGAAACAGGAAAAATCGTCCTATCCGGAACAGGAAAAGAACTCGCCTCATCAGAAGAAGTCAGAAAAGCATATCTAGGTGGTTAAAAAGGTCCGGGGGACCTTTTTAATCGGTGGATGAAGATTGCGTAAGCAATCTTCGCATAGTCTGGGAGACTAGTTTAGGTTGCAGATGAAGATTACGAAGTAATCATCATTATAGTCCGTGAGACCTTTTTAGTAGGCAGATATAGATTGCAAACAAATCTGTATCTACATTGAAAGGTTAATTTCTAATAATTGAAAAATCGAATGAAAGGTATTTTATCTTCATTCACAGAGCTCGATTTCAGAGCTCTTTTTGCTAGCTTATTCATACTTTTCTGAATTTTGAAAAAGAAATGTAAGCGTTTGATAGATTTACAAAAAGATTGTATAATAGGGATAAGAATAGAAAAGGAGAAGTCTCATGGCAGTTAAAGATTTTATGACCCGCAAGGTAGTGTACATTAGTCCAGATACAACAGTATCTCATGCAGCAGATTTGATGAGAGAGCAAGGTTTGCACCGCTTGCCTGTTATCGAAAATGATCAATTGGTTGGTTTGGTAACTGAGGGAACCATCGCGCAAGCAAGTCCATCAAAAGCCACAAGTCTTTCTATCTATGAGATGAACTATCTTCTAAATAAGACCAAAGTAAAAGATGTCATGATTCGTGATGTTGTCACTGTCTCAGGCTATGCTAGTCTAGAAGATGCAACTTATCTGATGCTGAAAAATAAGATTGGTATTCTTCCTGTCGTAGATAACCATCAAGTGTATGGAGTTATTACTGACCGTGACGTTTTCCAAGCCTTTCTTGAAATTGCTGGCTATGGAGAAGAAGGAATTCGTGTGCGCTTTGTTACCGAAAATGAAGTCGGCGTTCTTGGTAAGATTGTTTCTCTAATCGTTGAAGAAAATTTGAATATCTCCCATACAGTAAATATTCCGCGTAAAGATGGTAAGGTGATTATCGAAGTTCAAATTGATGGTTCAGTTGATTTGACAACATTAAAGCAAAAATTTGAAGCTGAAAATATTCAAGTAGAAGAGATTAGTCGTACTTCTGCTAAAATTTTGTAAGTATGGAAGCCGAAAGGCTTCTTTTTTCATGAAAGGGAGATTAGAGCAAAAGATGGAAAGAAATGAGAGAATATGGTATAATAAAACGATGCAAAAAAGGAGTATTTATGGACATTTCAGTAATTCGTCAGAAAATTGACGCAAATCGTGAAAAATTAGCTTCTTTCAGGGGGTCTCTTTGACCTAGAGGGTCTAGAGGAAGAGATTGCCATCTTGGAAAACAAGATGACAGAACCTGATTTTTGGAACGATAATATCGCGGCCCAAAAAACGTCGCAAGAATTAAATGAATTAAAAAACACCTATAACACTTTCCACAAAATGGAAGAGTTGCAGGATGAAGTCGAAATTTTATTGGACTTTTTAGCAGAAGACGAGTCGGTTCAAGAAGAACTGGTAACGCAGTTGTCAGAACTTGATAAGATGATGACCAGCTATGAGATGACTCTACTCTTGTCAGAACCTTATGACCATAATAATGCCATCTTGGAAATCCATCCAGGATCCGGTGGTACAGAGGCTCAAGACTGGGGTGATATGTTACTTCGTATGTACACTCGCTATGGAAATGCTAAAGGCTTTAAAGTGGAAGTATTGGATTACCAAGCAGGAGATGAAGCTGGTATTAAGTCGGTAACTTTATCATTTGAAGGGCCTAATGCCTATGGTCTTCTTAAGTCAGAAATGGGTGTTCATCGCTTGGTACGAATCTCACCATTTGACTCTGCCAAACGTCGCCATACATCTTTTACATCTGTAGAAGTGATGCCAGAATTGGATGATACTATTGAAGTGGAAATCCGTGAAGATGATATCAAGATGGACACCTTCCGTTCAGGTGGTGCTGGTGGACAGAACGTCAATAAAGTTTCAACAGGTGTGCGTTTGACACACATTCCTACGGGAACTGTCGTCCAGTCAACGGTCGATCGTACCCAATATGGAAATAGAGATCGTGCCATGAAGATGTTGCAGGCTAAGCTCTATCAAATGGAGCAAGAAAAGAAAGCTGCGGAGGTTGATTCCCTCAAGGGTGAGAAAAAGGAAATCACATGGGGAAGCCAAATCCGTTCTTATGTTTTCACGCCATATACTATGGTAAAAGATCACCGAACTAGCTTTGAGGTTGCTCAGGTAGATAAGGTTATGGATGGAGACCTAGATGGTTTTATCGATGCCTATCTCAAGTGGCGCATCAGTTAAGATAGAAAGGAACTCACATGTCAATCATTGAAATGAGAGATGTCGTCAAAAAATACGACAACGGAACGACTGCCCTACGCGGTGTTTCGGTCAGCGTTCAACCGGGGGAATTTGCTTACATCGTAGGTCCTTCAGGAGCAGGAAAATCAACCTTTATTCGTTCTCTATATCGTGAAGTAAAAATCGATAAAGGAAGCCTATCAGTTGCTGGTTTTAATCTGGTTAAGATTAAAAAGAAAGATGTCCCGCTTCTCCGTCGTAGTGTTGGGGTTGTCTTCCAGGATTATAAACTCTTGCCTAAGAAAACTGTTTATGAGAATATTGCATACGCTATGGAAGTAATTGGTGAAAATCGCCGTAATATCAAAAAACGGGTGATGGAAGTTTTGGACTTGGTTGGACTGAAGCATAAGGTTCGTTCTTTTCCAAATGAGCTCTCAGGTGGGGAGCAACAGCGGATTGCGATTGCGCGTGCTATTGTAAACAATCCAAAAGTACTGATAGCCGATGAACCAACAGGAAACTTGGACCCGGATAATTCATGGGAAATTATGAATCTCTTGGAACGGATTAACCTACAAGGAACAACTATTTTGATGGCGACTCATAATAGCCAGATTGTAAATACCTTGCGCCACCGTGTCATTGCCATTGAAAATGGTCGTGTCGTTCGTGACGAATCAAAAGGAGAGTATGGATACGATGATTAGTAGATTTTTTCGCCATTTATTTGAATCACTAAAAAGTTTGAAACGAAATGGTTGGATGACAGTGGCTGCTGTCAGCTCAGTCATGATTACGTTAACCTTGGTGGCAATATTTGCTTCTGTTATTTTCAATACAGCGAAACTAGCTACAGATATTGAAAATAATGTCCGAGTAATGGTTTACATTCGTAAGGATGTCGCTGATAATAGTGAGACTATTGAAAAAGAAGGTCAAACTGTTACAAATAATGACTACCATAAGGTATATAATGCCTTGAAGGGCATGTCTACAGTTAAGAGTGTTACTTTTTCAAGTAAAGAAGAACAATATGAAAAATTAACTGAGACAATGGGGGACAACTGGAAAATCTTTGATGGTGACGCCAATCCTCTATATGATGCATATATTGTAGATACTAACACACCAAGTGATGTAAAGACAGTAGCTGAAGAGGCTAAGAAAATTGAAGGTGTATCAGAAGTTCAAGATGGTGGTGCTAATACAGAACGCTTGTTTAAGTTGGCCTCATTTATTCGTGTCTGGGGACTAGTTATTGCGGGCCTCTTGATTTTCATAGCAGTCTTCTTGATTTCTAATACCATTCGTATTACCATTATTTCTCGCAGTCGAGAAATTCAAATTATGCGCTTGGTTGGTGCTAAGAATAGCTATATCAGAGGACCATTCCTACTTGAAGGTGCCTTCATTGGTTTACTTGGAGCAACCCTTCCATCGGTTTTAGTATTCGTTGTTTATCAAATGGTTTACCAATCGGTTAATAAGTCATTAGTAGGTCAAAACCTCTCTATGATTTCGCCAGAAGTATTCAGTCCACTAATGATAGCCCTCTTGTTTATTATTGGAATTTTTATTGGTTCAATTGGATCAGGAATTTCTATGCGCCGATTCCTGAAAATCTAAAACAGAATATAAGTATATTTTAGGAGATTTTAATATCTCCTTTTTTACTACAAAAATTTTAGAAAAAAGTCTACTTTTTTTTATAAAAGCCTTTACAAAAAAAATTAAAGTGGTATAATTAAATTATAGAAAGTGCAAACGTTTTCGTAAAACGTTTGCCTAAATAAAAATAAAGGAGATTTGAATGATGAAAGATACATTCAAAAATGTCTTGTCTTTCGAATTTTGGCAAAAATTCGGTAAGGCTTTGATGGTGGTTATCGCCGTTATGCCGGCTGCTGGTTTGATGATTTCAATCGGTAAGTCGCTTGTGATGATTAACCCTAACTTTGCTCCACTCGTTATTACTGGTGGTGTACTAGAGCAAATCGGTTGGGGAGTTATCGTTAACCTTCATATCTTGTTCGCCCTCGCTATTGGAGGAAGCTGGGCTAAGGAACGCGCTGGTGGTGCGTTTGCGGCAGGTCTTGCCTTTATCCTAATCAACCGTATCACTGGTACAATCTTTGGCGTATCAGGCGATATGTTGAAAAATCCTGAAGCTATGGTAACAACTCTCTTTGGTGGCTCAATCAAAGTTGCTGATTACTTTATTAGCGTTATGGAAGCACCAGCACTTAACATGGGTGTCTTCGTAGGGATTATTTCTGGTTTTATTGGGGCAACTGCTTACAACAAATACTACAACTTCCGTAAGCTTCCTGATGCACTTTCATTCTTTAACGGAAAACGTTTTGTACCGTTTGTAGTTATTCTTCGTTCAATAATTGCTGCAATTGTACTTTCAGCTTTCTGGCCACTTGTGCAAACTGGTATCAATAGCTTTGGTATCTGGATTGCTAACTCACAAGAAACTGCTCCAATCCTTGCACCATTCTTGTATGGTACATTGGAACGTTTGCTCTTGCCATTTGGTCTTCACCACATGTTGACTATCCCAATGAACTACACAGCTCTTGGTGGTACTTATGAGGTCTTAACTGGTGCAGCTAAAGGTAGTCAAGTATTTGGTCAAGATCCACTATGGCTTGCATGGGTAACAGACCTTGTTAACCTTAAAGGTACAGATGCAAGTCACTACCAACAATTGTTAGATACTGTTCACCCAGCTCGTTTCAAAGTTGGACAAATGATCGGTTCATTCGGTATCTTGATGGGTGTCATCGTTGCTATCTACCGTAATGTTGATGCTGACAAGAAACACCAATACAAAGGTATGATGATTGCAACAGCTCTTGCAACATTCTTGACAGGGGTTACTGAACCAATCGAATACATGTTCATGTTTGTAGCAACACCTATGTATCTTGTTTACTCACTTGTTCAAGGTGCTGCCTTCGCTATGGCTGACGTTGTAAACCTACGTATGCACTCATTCGGTTCAATCGAGTTCTTGACTCGTACACCTATTGCAATCAGTGCTGGTATCGGTATGGATATCATTAACTTCATTTGGGTAACTGTTCTCTTTGCTGTAATCATGTACTTTATCGCAAACTTCATGATTCAAAAATTCAACTACGCAACTCCAGGGCGTAACGGAAACTACGAAACTGCTGAAGGTTCAGAAGAATCTAGCAACGCAGTGAAAGTTGCAGCAGGTTCTCAAGCTGTAAACATTATCAACCTTCTTGGTGGACGTGCAAACATCGTTGATGTGGATGCATGTATGACTCGTCTTCGTGTAACTGTTAAAGACGCTGACAAAGTCGGTGATGCAGAACAATGGAAAGCAGAAGGAGCTATGGGTCTTGTCATGAAAGGACAAGGAGTTCAAGCTATCTACGGTCCAAAAGCAGACGTATTGAAATCTGATATCCAAGATATCCTTGATTCAGGTGAAATCATTCCTGAAACTCTTCCAAGTCAAATGACAGAAGCGCAACAAAACACTGTTCAATTCAAAGGTCTTACTGAGGAAGTTTACTCAGTAGCTGACGGTCAAGTTGTTGCTTTGGAACAAGTAAAAGATCCAGTATTTGCTCAAAAAATGATGGGTGATGGATTTGCTGTAGAACCTGCAAATGGAAACATTGTATCTCCAGTTTCAGGTACTGTATCAAGCATCTTCCCTACAAAACATGCTCTTGGTCTTGTGACTGAAGCAGGTCTTGAAGTACTTGTTCACATTGGTTTGGACACAGTAAGTCTTGAAGGAAAACCATTTACAGTTCATGTAGCTGAAGGACAAAAAGTTGCAGCAGGTGATCTTCTTGTCACAGCTGACTTGGATGCTATCCGTGCAGCAGGTCGTGAAACTTCAACAGTGGTTGTCTTCACAAATGCTGAAGCTATTAAATCAGTTAAATTAGAACAAACAGGTTCTCTTGCAGCTAAAACAGCAGTTGCTAAAGTAGAATTGTAATATACTTGAGGTTGGAAGCTGTTTTCCAACCTCTTGTTTTAGGAGAAAAGCATGAAATTTTTAACACTCAATACTCATAGCTGGATGGAAAAAGAAGCTGAGGAAAAATTCCAGTTCTTGCTTGAAGATATTCTTGATAAAGACTATGATTTGATTTGTTTCCAAGAAATCAATCAGGAGATCACCTCGCAAGAGGTGGAGGTTAATGATCTCTATCAAGCTTTGCCAGCAGCTGAGCCTATTCACCAAGATCACTATGTTAGACTTTTGGTTGAGAAGTTATCAGAGCAAGGGAAAAATTACTACTGGACTTGGGCCTATAACCATATCGGTTATGACCGCTATCATGAAGGTGTGGCTATCTTGTCTAAAACACCTATTGAAGCAAGAGAAATTTTGGTTTCAGATGTGGATGATCCAACAGACTATCACACTCGTCGAGTTGCTTTAGCAGAAACAGTAGTTGAAGGTAAAGAGCTTGCGGTTGCCAGTGTCCACCTTTCTTGGTGGGATAAAGGTTTCCAAGAAGAATGGGCACGATTTGAGGCTGTCTTGAAAGAATTGAACAAGCCACTTTTGCTTGCTGGGGATTTCAACAACCCAGCTGGTCAGGAAGGATACCAAGCTATTTTAGCTAGTCCATTAGGATTACAAGACGCATTTGAAGTTGCTCAAGAGAAAAGTGGTAGCTATACTGTTCCACCTGAAATTGATGGATGGAAAGGGAACACAGAACCCCTTCGAATCGATTATGTCTTTATTACCAAAGAGTTAGCGGTGGAAAATTTACATGTCGTATTTGATGGTAACAAGAGTCCGCAAGTTAGTGATCACTATGGCTTGAATGCTACTTTAAACTGGAAATAATGACTGAAAAGAGGTTGGGATTCTCAAATTCCAGCCTTTTTCTGACTAGAAAAGGTACTGGAAATAGCCTAAATAAGTGAGACTACTGAAATGGAATAAAATGTGGTATAATTGATAGGATAGATAGAATCGAGGATATTATGTCATTTACGAAATTTCAATTTAAAAACTATATTAGAGAAGCCTTGGAGGAGTTAAAATTTACAACTCCAACAGAGGTGCAAGATAAGTTGATTCCGATTGTTTTGGCAGGTCGTGACCTAGTAGGAGAATCAAAAACAGGTTCAGGTAAGACTCATACTTTCTTGTTACCGATTTTCCAGCAATTAGATGAAGCTAGCGATAATGTACAGGCAGTGATTACTGCACCGAGCCGTGAATTAGCTACTCAGATTTACCAAGCAGCTCGTCAAATTTCAGCCCATTCAGATGTTGAAGTTCGTGTGGTTAATTATGTAGGGGGTACGGATAAGGCTCGCCAGATTGAGAAATTGGCAAGCAATCAGCCTCATATTGTTATCGGTACTCCAGGTCGTATCTACGACTTGGTTAAATCTGGTGATTTAGCTATTCACAAGGCTAAGACCTTTGTGGTTGATGAGGCAGACATGACCTTGGATATGGGATTCTTAGAAATTGTTGATAAGATTGCTGGCAGCCTTCCAAAAGATTTGCAATTCATGGTCTTCTCAGCGACGATCCCACAAAAATTGCAACCATTCTTGAAAAAATACTTGTCAAATCCTGTTATGGAGAAAATCAAGACCAAAACGGTCATTTCTGACACTATTGATAATTGGTTGATTTCTACTAAGGGACGTGATAAGAATGCTCAAATTTATCAATTGACTCAGTTGATGCAGCCTTATTTGGCAATGATTTTTGTCAACACTAAGACACGTGCTGATGAGTTGCATTCATATCTGACTGCTCAAGGCTTGAAGGTGGCAAAAATCCATGGAGATATTGCCCCTCGTGAGCGCAAGCGTATCATGAATCAGGTGAAAAATCTAGATTTTGAGTATATTGTAGCAACGGATTTGGCAGCGCGTGGAATTGACATTGAAGGTGTCAGTCATGTTATCAATGATGCCATTCCGCAAGACTTATCTTTCTTTGTGCACCGTGTTGGTCGAACTGGGCGCAATGGCCTAGCTGGTACAGCTATTACCCTTTACCAGCCAAGTGATGACTCGGATATCTGTGAGTTGGAGAAATTAGGAATCAAGTTTACTCCTAAGATTGTCAAAGATGGAGAATTTCAAGATACCTATGACCGTGATCGTCGTGCCAACCGTGAGAAAAAACAAGATAAGCTTGATATCGAAATGATTGGTTTGGTTAAAAAGAAAAAGAAAAAAGTCAAACCAGGTTATAAGAAAAAAATTCAATGGGCGGTTGATGAAAAGCGCCGCAAGACCAAACGCGCTGAAAATCGCGCTCGAGGTCGTGCAGAACGTAAAGCTAAACGCCAAACATTTTAAAATAGGCTGGAAAAAATTCATTTTAGTAAATAACGAAAAATCGGCTGTTTCCACAATAAAACGCATAATATCAAGATTTTAGCACATCTGATATTATGCGTTTTTCTGATTTTAAAGACTTTTTGCGCAGCCACCTTTTATTGTGATTTTGATTCGGTTTCTGCAGATTCGGGATGGAGTTCTTGGTAGCTTGATGCCTTAAAAAGGTCAGTACTGGTTTTACCTTGTCGTTGGCTAAAGAGACTAGTTGATCGACTACCTTTTTCTTGCTCAATTTTTTGCAGAATTGGTAAGGAATTGAGGTAAGAAATACTTTCTGTATCAACTGTTCCAAGATGATCTTTTTGATAGAAACGTATCAAATCGCCAGTTTGAATCTGGTCGCTAATTTTCAGCTGTTGACTGACTGCCTGACGAACGCTTTCCAGTTCGGTCTGAGTTTGCTCATCAAGATTACTGATTTCAAGACCACTTTCAGTATAGTAGGTTCGTCCGTCATAACTGGTGTATTTAGGTGTGACGAAGGAATTGGCAGTTCGAAAGGCAACTGTTTCTTGATGGTCTGGTGATAGGAGGTCTTGTCCAACTTGAAGGAAGGAATTGTACTTAATACCAAGGAGGTGTTCGAGAGTAGGTAAGATATCGATTTGTCCACCGTAGGTATTGATGATTTTCCCTTTTTCATAACCAGGCATGACCGCCATAAAAGGTACTCGTTGCAACATGGCGTTGTCGTAATTCGACCAGTTCTCAGAAGTCTTTCCAATCAAAGGTGCCAGGTCAGGATTGCGGGAGTTGGAAATTCCATAATGGTCTCCGTAGATGACGATGATGGAATTTTCATAGAGGCCACTTTCTTTGAGATAGTCAAAGAAGGCCTTGGTAGCACTGTCCAGATAGTTAGCCGTTTGGAAGTAGCCATTTATCGTTTCATCTTTGGTTTTGGCCAAGGGGAAACCAAGCTCATCTCCCGTCAGATTGCTAGCATAGGGATAGTGATTGGAAACCGTGATATACTTGGAATAAAAAGGCTGCTGCAAGTGCTCCAGATATTGGATGGAATCTTTCATCATGATTTTATCATTTAAACCATATTGGAAAGAATTACTACTGTCTTGCTTGGTGAAATAGGAAGCATCAAAGAAGTACTGGTAGCCCCATTGCTTATAGGTCGTATTTAGATTCCAGAAGGTCCCGATATTACCGTGAAAGACGGCACTCGATTGATAGCCGTTTTTTGATAGGATAAAAGGAGCTACCTGCTGGGTATTGCTACCACCGTAATTGACCATGAAAGAACCTTGGTCAAGTCCAAACAAACCAGTCTCCAGCATGGTTTCCGCATCTGAAGTCTTACCAGCCTTGACTTGGTTAAAGATATTCGAAAAGGCTAGGGTTGATTGCGAATGGTAAAGGGAATTCAGGAAGGGAGTGACTTCATGCTTAGTTCCATCTATGTTAAGTTTATAGTCAAGCAGAAATTGCTGGAAACTCTCTAAGTGGAGATAAATCACATTTTTCCCTTTGGCTAAGCCGAAATAGTCTGGATTGGGTTTGGCAGAGTGTTCTTGAATATAATCTGTGATAGGTTGAAAATCAGTCTCAGATGCCTTGGCACGTTCTTTGTTGGCGCTGTAGGATTGATTGGCACTATAGCCTAAAAAGGCTGGTAAACTGAGGACGCGGACAATATAATAATTAGAAAATCCTCGCGATAGGAGATCGGGACGTTCAATCTCAGCCAAGAAAAGATTAGCAGAAAAGAGCAGGGCTGAGAGAGCAGTGATAGCGACACTGGAGCGGAATCTGAAAGGTCTCTTATCCAGTTGTATGCATTTTTTATAGAGAAGAAAAGCCAGCAGTGGGAAATCCATAAAATAGATGAAATCCCAAAGGCGTAGTAACTCTAGTTCAGCAGTTCCAACAGACACCTTGCTGACCACTTTCATGGTATTAGCCGTGATAAAGTCACTAAATTCTCGATAGTAAAAGACATTGAAATAGAGCCAAATAAACAAAAGGCTATAAATAACTATACTAACAGTATAAAAAATCTTGGTTGACTGAGCATAGAGGGCTAGATCCAGGAGTAGTAGCCCCAAAGGAAGGGGATTGAAAAAGGAGATAAAGGCAAGGTAATTTCCTTGCAGCTTGCCCAATTGAATGTCTAAATTGAAGTCAACGGTATAGGCTAATAAGGTTTTGAGCCAATATAGGATTAAAAGGGTTAGGACAAAACCTAGTCTGGTACTGATTGTTTTTTTGGATTTTGTTAAAATTGATTATCACATAATTACTTTCTAAGTTCTTATTAGTATTAGTATAGCATTTTTAAAACTAGAGTAAAAAAGCAAGGGTAGTTTCTTTTTTGAGAATTGTCATAAAATCTGCTATAATAGGAACTATGAATAAAATAAGAGTCAGTAAACGGGTTGAAAAAAAGCTTTCCAAGGGGCTTGTTTTACTAGAAGTTAGTGACCTTGCAGATGTCCATCTTAAGGATCAGGAAGTAGAAGTCTATAGTCAAGATGGAAACTTTCTTGGGACTGCCTACCTTTCTCAGCAAAACAAGGGCTTGGGCTGGTTTGTCAGTAAAGACAAGGTGACCTTTAATCAATCTTTCTTTGAAACACTGTTTAGACGAGCTAAGGAAAAGAGAAGCGCCTACTATCAAGATGATTTGACAACTGCCTTTCGCCTCTTCAACCAAGAGGGAGATGGCTTCGGGGGTCTAACAGTGGACCTGTATGGCGACTATGTCGTCTTTTCTTGGTATAACTCTTATGTTTATCAGATTCGCAAGGTTATCTTAGAAGCTTTTAGCCAGGTTTTTCCTGAGGTTTTAGGAGCATATGAGAAGATCCGTTTTAAGGGTTTGGACTATGAATCTGCCCATGTTTATGGTCAAGAAGCACCTGACTTTTTCACTGTTTTGGAAAATGGTGTCCTTTATCAAGTCTTCATGAATGATGGCCTGATGACAGGGATTTTCCTTGACCAGCACGAGGTTCGTGGGAGCTTGGTTGACGGATTGGCTATGGGTAAATCCTTGCTCAATATGTTTTCCTATACAGCAGCTTTTTCAGTAGCTGCGGTCATGGGGGGAGCAAGCCAGACAACTTCGGTTGACCTAGCCAAACGTTCACGAGAATTGTCTCAAGCCCATTTTCAGGCCAATGGAATCAGTACAGACGACCATCGTTTTATAGTCATGGACGTCTTTGAATATTTCAAATATGCCAAACGAAAAGGCTTGACCTACGATGTGATTGTCCTAGATCCGCCTAGCTTTGCTCGGAACAAAAAACAAACATTTTCTGTGGCCAAGGATTATCACAAGTTGATTTCCCAGAGTCTTGAGATTTTAAATCCTGGAGGGATTATCATTGCTAGTACCAATGCTGCCAATGTATCCCGACAGAAATTTACAGAACAAATTGATAAAGGCTTTGCAGGAAGAAGTTACCAGATTTTAAATAAATACGGTCTTCCAGCAGATTTCGCCTATAATAAAAAAGATGAAAGTAGTAATTACCTCAAGGTGATTAGTATGAAGGTTAGTAAATGAAATTAATCGTTTCAGTAATGCCAAGAAGTTTAGAGGAGGCCCAGGCTCTGGATGCTACGAGGTATCTGGATGCCGACATCATTGAATGGCGTGCCGACTATCTACCTAAGGAAGCGATTTTGCAGGTGGCTCCAGCGATTTTTGAAAAATTCGCAGGCCGTGAGTTGGTTTTCACCCTACGAACTCGCGCTGAAGGGGGAGAAATCGACCTTTCTCCAGAAGAATATATCCATCTAATCAAGGAAGTGGCGCAACTCTATCAACCAGACTATATTGATTTTGAGTACTATAGCTACAAGGATGTTTTTGAAGAAATGCTGGACTTCCCGAATCTCATTTTGAGTTACCACAATTTCCAAGAAACACCTGAAAATATGATGGAAATCTTGTCAGAGTTGACGAGCTTAAATCCAAAACTTGTCAAGGTTGCGGTGATGGCCCACACGGAGCAGGATGTGCTAGACTTGATGAACTATACACGAGGCTTCAAAACCCTCAATCCTGAACAGGAATATGTGACCATTTCTATGGGCAAGGTGGGCAAGGTCTCTCGTATCACTGCGGATGTGACTGGTTCTAGCTGGTCCTTTGCTAGTCTAGATGAGGCTAGTGCACCAGGTCAGATTTCTCTAGCTAACATGAAAAAAATCAGGGAGATTTTGGATGAAGCTTGATGGCTATACACGTTTAGCTGCTGTTGTTGCGAATCCTATTAAGCACTCTATTTCCCCCTTTATTCATAATAGTGCCTTTGAGGCGACAGCTACCAACGGTGCTTATGTAGCTTGGGAGATTGAAGTGGGTGATTTGGCAGAAACAGTGGCCAATATTCGTCGCTACCAGATGTTTGGTATCAACCTTTCCATGCCTTATAAGGAGCAGGTGATTCCTTATTTGGATGAGCTGAGCGATGAAGCGCGCTTGATCGGTGCGGTCAATACGGTTGTTAATGAGAATGGCAATTTAATTGGATATAATACAGATGGCAAGGGATTTTTTAAGAGCTTGCCTTCTTTTACAATTACAGGTAAGAAGATGACGCTGCTGGGTGCTGGTGGTGCGGCCAAGTCCATTCTGGCACAGGCTATTTTGGATGGCGTCAGCCAGATTTCGGTTTTTGTTCGTTCGTTTTCGATGGAAAAAACAAGACCTTACCTAGACAAGTTACAGGAGCAGACAGGGTTTAGAGTGAACCTATATGCTTTAGGAGATGTTTCTGAACTACAAGCAAGGATTGCTGAGTCTGATTTACTGGTCAATGCGACAAGTGTAGGGATGGATGGCCAATCGTCTCCAGTTCCTGAAAACATTGTCCTATCAGAAACTCTTTTAGTAGCAGATATCATTTACCAACCCTTTGAAACACCATTTTTGAAATGGGCTAGAAGTCAGGGCAATCCAGCGATCAATGGTCTGGGAATGTTGCTCTATCAAGCTGCAGAAGCTTTTCAACTGTGGACAGGCAAGGAGATGCCGACGGAAGAGATTTGGCAGTCTTTAACAGAAAAATACCAATAAAGAAAAGGAGACTCTCCTATGAAAATCAGAATCGATATTCCTCATCATCCTTATGATATTCAGATTGAAAAAGGTTGTCTGGCTCAGACTGGTCAATGGTTGAGAGAACTTTGGCAACCACAGAAGGTGGTCATTGTAACAGACAATCATGTAGCCTCTCTCTATGCAGAGAAGGTCAAGCTCAGCCTAGAAGATGCTGGTTTTCAGGTAGCTGTTTTTGACTTTTTGGAAGGGGAAGAAAGAAAGAATTTAACCACTGTCCAGAAAGTCTATGAATTTTTAGTCAAGCAAGGTCTGACTCGTAGCGATGGAATCGTGGCTCTTGGTGGCGGTGTCGTTGGGGACCTGGCTGGTTTTGTAGCCTCTACCTATATGCGGGGCATTCATTTTGTTCAGATACCGACTAGCTTGACAGCCCAGGTGGATTCTTCTATCGGTGGAAAGACGGGTGTTAACACTCCATTTGCAAAGAATATGGTGGGTACCTTTGCCCAACCAGATGGGGTTCTGATTGATCCGCTTGTCCTTGAAACGCTCGATAAAAGAGAGTTGATTGAAGGAATGGGTGAGGTCATCAAGTATGGCTTGATTGAGGATGTGGAACTCTGGAACCTTTTGACGGAGTTGGACGGTTCTGTAGAGAGCATTTTAGAGCATGCAGAGACCTTGATTGAACATTCTTGTCAGGTCAAGCGCAAGATGGTGGTTGAGGATGAGTTGGACAATGGTGTTCGTCTTTATCTCAATTTTGGCCATACTATTGGTCATGCCATTGAAGCAACTGCCGGTTATGGAAAAGTCATGCATGGTGAAGCTGTGGCCATGGGAATGGTACAGATTTCCAAGGTTGCTGAGGAAAAAGGCCTCATGCCAGCTGGCATAACTCAGTCTATTACAGCTATGTGTCAGAAATTTGGACTACCTGTTGACTATGAAAACTGGGATGTTGACAAGCTTTATCAGGCTTTGACTCATGATAAGAAGGCGCGTGGCAATACCTTGAAATTGGTCTTGGTGCCAGAGTTTGGCTCAGCGACCATTCACCCAGTTTCTCTGGAAGAGATGAAAGACTACTTGGTAAAATAAGGAGAGTGTATGAGATATTTAACTGCAGGAGAATCGCACGGCCCTCGTCTGTCAGCAATTATTGAAGGAATTCCGGCTGGACTTCCTTTGACAGCTGAGGATATCAATGGCGACCTTAAGCGCCGTCAGGGTGGCTACGGCCGTGGGGGTCGTATGAAGATTGAGAGCGACCAAGTTGTCTTTACTTCGGGTGTTCGTCACGGGAAGACGACAGGGGCTCCTATTACTATGGATGTCATTAATAAAGACCACCAGAAATGGCTTGATATCATGTCTGCGGAGGACATTGAAGACCGCCTTAAAAGCAAACGAAAAATCACCCATCCACGTCCTGGTCACGCTGACTTGGTTGGAGGTATCAAGTACCGTTTTGAGGATTTGAGAAATTCTTTGGAGCGCTCATCTGCCCGTGAAACCACCATGCGGGTGGCAGTTGGAGCTGTAGCCAAACGCCTCTTGGCTGAGCTGGATATGGAAATTGCCAACCATATCGTGGTCTTCGGTGGCAAGGAAATCGATGTTCCTGAGAATCTCACAGTTGCTGAGATTAAGGAAAGAGCTGCCCAGTCTGAAGTTTCTATTGTCAACCAAGAAAGAGAACAGGAAATCAAGGATTATATTGACCAAATCAAACGTGACGGTGATACCATCGGTGGGGTTGTGGAGACAGTCGTTGGAGGTGTTCCAGTTGGTCTTGGTTCCTATGTCCAATGGGACAGAAAATTGGATGCGCGATTGGCCCAAGCAGTTGTTTCTATCAATGCCTTTAAAGGGGTAGAATTTGGTATTGGATTTGAAGCTGGTTATCGCAAAGGCAGCCAAGTCATGGACGAAATTCTCTGGTCTAAAGAAGAGGGCTATACTCGTCGTACCAATAATCTAGGTGGCTTTGAAGGTGGTATGACCAATGGGCAACCCATTGTTGTTCGTGGAGTTATGAAGCCCATTCCTACTCTCTACAAACCACTTATGAGTGTGGATATCGAAACCCACGAACCTTATAAGGCAACCGTGGAGAGAAGTGATCCGACCGCTCTTCCAGCAGCCGGTGTGGTCATGGAAGCCGTTGTGGCAACAGTATTGGTGCAAGAAATCCTTGAAAAATTCTCATCAGACAATCTAGAGGAATTAAAAGAAGCAGTGGCCAAACACCGAGACTATACAAAGAACTACTAAGGAGTTCCTATGGCAAAAACAATCTATATCGCAGGTCTTGGATTGATCGGTGCCTCAATGGCTCTCGGTATCAAACGCGATCATCCAGATTATGAAATTTTAGGTTATAATCGCAGTCAAGTTTCGAGAGATATCGCTTTGAAAGAAGGTATGATTGACCGTGCAACGGATGATTTTGCTAGTTTTGCTCCTCTGGCAGATATCATTATTCTCAGCTTGCCAATCAAACAAACCATTGCTTTCATTAAGGAGTTGGCCGACTTGGACTTGAAAGAAGGCGTCATTATTTCAGATGCTGGTTCGACCAAGTCAGCCATTGTGGATGTGGCGGAGCAATATTTGGCTGGCAAGCCTGTTCGCTTTGTCGGGGCCCATCCCATGGCTGGTAGTCACAAGACAGGGGCTGCTTCGGCAGATGTCAATCTTTTTGAAAATGCCTATTATATCTTTACACCTTCAAGCCTGACAAGTCCTGACACACTTGAAGAAATGAGGAACCTGCTTTCAGGTCTTCATGCTCGTTTTATCGAGATTGATGCCAAGGAGCATGATCGAGTCACTTCTCAGATTAGCCATTTTCCTCATATTCTGGCTTCCAGTCTCATGGAACAGACTGCGGTCTATGCTCAAGAACATGAGATGACAAGGCGCTTTGCGGCCGGTGGTTTTCGAGATATGACTCGAATTGCGGAAAGCGAGCCAGGTATGTGGACTTCCATTCTCTTGTCCAATCGTGAGACTATTCTGGAGCGAATTGCGGATTTCAAGGAGCGCTTAGACGAGGTTGGTCAGGCTATCAGCAAGGGAGATGAAGAGCAGATCTGGAACTTTTTCAACCAAGCGCGTGAGCAACGTCAGGCCATGGAAATCCATAAGCGTGGTGGAGTGGATAGCTCTTATGACCTCTATGTTGATGTTCCCGATGAAGAAGATGTCATCTTGAGGATTTTGGAATTGCTACGTGGAACTTCCTTGGTTAATATTCACATCAATGAGGAAAACCGTGAAGATATTCACGGGATCCTACAAATTTCATTTAAAACTGCTCAAGACTTGGAACGAGCCGAGTACCTCATAACAGAAAATACCGACTACACAGTCGTTATCAAATAAGGAGAAAATTATGTCAAATATTTACGATAGTGCAAATGAACTCAGTCGCGGTCTACGCGAATTACCAGAATACAAGGCTGTCAAAGCAGCTAAAGATGCTATTTCAGCAGATGCTGAGGCAAGCAAAATCTTTACAGAATATGTTGCTTTCCAAGAGGAAATTCAAAGACTAGCGCAGACAGGTCAAATGCCAGATGCATCCTTACAAGCGAAAATGGAAGGCTTTGGTAAACAGATTCAAGGAAATAACCTATTGTCAGAATTCTTTACCAAGCAACAACAATTGGCCATTTACCTTTCTGACATTGAAAAAATTGTTTTCGAACCAGTTTCAGAATTGCTAAAATAAGAAAATAACAATTCTAAAGTCAGGAATTTTTAAGGAATTTCTGGCTTTTTATGATAAAATAAGTAAAAGTATTGCAAGTATGAGGTCCAGTATGAAACTAAAAACAAACATTAGCCACTTACACGGCAGTATACGAGTTCCAGGTGACAAGTCTATCAGTCACCGTTCCATTATCTTTGGAAGCTTGGCTGAGGGTGAGACCAAGGTTTATGATATATTACGTGGCGAAGACGTTCTTTCGACCATGCAAGTCTTTCGTGATCTTGGTGTTGAAATTGAGGATAAAGATGGGGTTATTACCATTCAAGGTGTAGGCATGGATGGCTTAAAAGCGCCACAAAATGCCCTTGATATGGGAAATTCTGGCACCTCGATTCGCCTGATTTCAGGTGTCCTTGCCGGTGCAGACTTTGAAGTTGAAATGTTCGGAGATGATAGTCTCTCCAAACGTCCTATGGATCGTGTGACTATTCCGTTGAAAAAAATGGGAGTCAGCATTTCAGGGCAAACTGAGCGAGACTTGCCTCCCCTTCACTTAAAAGGAACGAAAAACCTAACCCCTATTCAGTATGAGTTGCCAATTGCCTCAGCCCAAGTCAAGTCAGCCTTGATGTTTGCAGCCTTACAAGCTAAGGGGAAGTCCGTTATTATCGAAAAAGAATGCACCCGTAATCATACTGAAGATATGTTGCAACAATTTGGTGGTCATTTAAGTGTGGACGGCAAGAAAATCACAGTCCAAGGGCCACAAAAATTGACAGGACAGAAGGTGATCGTGCCAGGAGATATTTCCAGTGCAGCCTTTTGGCTGGTCGCAGGTTTGATTGTTCCAAACTCTCGTTTGGTGCTTAAGAATGTGGGCATCAACGAAACGCGTACCGGTATTATAGATGTCATTCGTACCATGGGTGGAAAATTAGAAGTAACTGAAATTGACCCAGTGGCTAAATCTGCAACCTTGAGTGTTGAGTCTTCTGACTTGAAAGGAACAGAGATTGGTGGTGCCTTGATTCCACGCTTGATTGATGAATTGCCTATTATTGCCCTTCTTGCTACCCAAGCCCAAGGTGTAACAGTTATCAAGGATGCTGAGGAACTTAAGGTCAAGGAAACAGACCGCATTCAGGTTGTGGCAGACGCTTTAAATAGTATGGGAGCAGATATCACCCCTACAGCAGATGGAATGATTATCAAAGGAAAATCATCTCTTCACGGTACTAGAGTCAATACTTTTGGAGACCATCGTATCGGCATGATGACGGCTATCGCGGCCCTCTTGGTTGCAGATGGAGAGGTGGATCTTGATCGTGCTGAAGCTATCAATACCAGCTATCCAAGCTTCTTTGATGATTTGGAGAGCTTGATTCATGGCTAAGGTATTACTAGGATTTATGGGGTCTGGCAAATCGACTATTGCCAGAGGTTTAGACCCAGATTACCTCGATATGGATGCACTGATTGAGAAACACCTAGGCATGTCTATCGCGGATTTTTTCGCTACAAAAGGAGAAGAGGCTTTCCGTCAGATAGAGTCAGAAATCCTAGCTGATTTACTACAGACAGACCAAGTCGTGTCAACTGGCGGAGGAGTTGTCATTTCTCAACAAAATCGCGACTTACTCAAGACTAATACAGATAACATCTACCTGAAAGCTGATTTTGAAACCCTCTACCAACGTATCGCAGCTGATAGAGACAATCAGCGTCCGCTTTTTCTAAATAATAGCAAGGAAGAACTTGCAGCTATTTTCCAAGAAAGACAGGCTTGGTATGAGGAAGTGGCTAGTCTGATTTTGGATGTGACCAAGTTAAGCCCAGAGGAAATTATAGAGGAACTGAGATGAAAATTGCTTATCTAGGTCCCAAGGGATCATTTTCACACCACGTTGTGCAGACAGCTTTTCCTCATGAGGAAAAGCAGGCTTTTGCCAACATCACAGATGTCATCAAGGCTTATGAGCAAGGATTAGTGGACTATTCTGTGGTGCCAGTTGAAAATTCTATCGAGGGTAGTGTTCATGAAACCTTGGACTACCTTTTTCATCAGGCTCGCATTCAAGCAGTTGCAGAAATTGTTCAGCCCATTCATCAGCAGTTGATGGTGGTTCCAGGCCATACTAAGATTGAAAAGATTTTTTCACATCCACAGGCCTTGGCTCAAGGAAAGAAATTCATCGATGAACAGTATCCAGAGGCCCAAATCGAAGTGACTGCTAGTACAGCTTATGCAGCCCGCTTTATTTCCGAACATCCAGACCAGCCTTTTGCTGCAATTGCACCAAGAAATTCTGCTGAAGAATATGGCTTAGAACTGATTGCCGAGGATATTCAGGAAATGGAAGCCAATTTCACACGTTTCTGGGTTCTGGGAGCTGAAAAGCCTAGTATTCCCTTGCAAGAACAAACTGAAAAAATGAGTTTGGCCTTGACCTTACCTGACAACCTTCCGGGCGCACTTTATAAGGCTCTGTCGACCTTTGCTTGGCGAGGAATTGACCTGACAAAAATTGAAAGTCGTCCACTCAAGACAGCTCTGGGCGAATATTTTTTCATTATCGATGTGGACTATACTGATAAGGACTTGGTTCACTTTGCCCAAAAAGAATTAGAAACGATTGGAATTCAGTATAAGGTTTTGGGTGCCTATTCCATTTATCCAATATCAGACCATGGGAAGGAGAGAAGATGAGTAAAGAAAATCCCTTAAGCCATCATGAGCAGTTGCGCTATGACTATCTTCTTAAGAACATTCACTATCTCAATGAGCGAGAAAAAGAAGAGTTTGCTTACTTGCAAGAGAAATTAAATGGGGAGAGTAGTGAGACTTTTTCAGAGAGTAAGAAATTGGCAGAGGATGATAGAAAGCCAAGTGCTAACACTTCGATTCCTTCTTATAATAGTCGTAGTCGTTCTGATAGATACCAGAAAATTAATTCTCTTCCGAAGAAAAAAACTAAAAATTGTAAGATTCGCTGGGGGCGCATTTTTGCAGGATTGCTTGCTTTCTTAGCTTGTCTAGCCTTAGGTATGATTTTTATGTTTTTAAAAGGTTACACCAATGCTAATCCGGATAAAACTGCTAATGCCCGGGCAGCTCAAGTAGAAGTCTTTAACGGTCAAGACACAAGAGATGGGGTTAATATTTTGATCATGGGTACAGATGGTCGAATCGGTCAAAACAGTGCTGAGACGCGGACGGACTCTATTATGGTATTAAATGTTGGCGGCTCAGATAAGAAAATGAAGCTGGTCAGTTTCATGCGCGATAATTTGGTCTATATAGACGGTTACAGTCAAGTGATTAACGGTAGAAAACAGACGGATAACAAGTTAAACGTAGCCTACGAGTTAGGAGAACAAGAGGGGCAAAAAGGGGCAGAAATGGTTCGTCAAGTCTTGAAAGATAATTTTGACTTGGATATTAAGTACTATGCCTTGGTCGATTTTCAGGCCTTTGCCACAGCGATTGACACACTTTTCCCTGATGGGGTGACAATTGATGCTCAATTTTCAACATTGAATGGACGCCCGCTAACAGAAGCTACAGTCGGAGATGATTTACATGCTACTGAGACTGAGTCTCCAACCCAAACCATCAAAGTCGGGAAGCAGCAGATGAATGGCTCAACCTTGCTCAATTATGCTCGTTTCCGTGATGATGATGAGGCGGATTACGGCCGTACCAAAAGACAGCAACAAGTACTGACAGCCGTTCTTCAGCAAATCAAGGATCCAACCAAGCTCTTTACAGGTTCAGAGGCACTTGGCAAGGTCTTCGCAATGACTTCAACGAATGTTCCTTATACCTTCCTGTTAACAAATGGCTTGTCTTTCCTAGACGGAGTTCAAAATGGTATTGAAAAATTGACGATTCCAGAACTAGGTGATTGGGTCGATGCCTATGATGTCTACGGAGGCTTGGGTTTGCTGGTTGATCAAAACAAATATCAGAATAAATTATCTCAGATGGGCTTGAGATAAAATAAGATAGGAGAATCAAAGTTTGAAGGCTATTTATCTAGCAATCAGGCTTTGATTTTTTACAGTCTGCAATAGATTTTCACCCCTTATTTGTGGTATAATGAAACTATACGATAGAAGGAATAATGAACAATATGACTGATTTAAAAGCAATTCAGGCTCGTAGTCTGGAGATGGCTGAATATTTTGTGACTTTTTGTAAAGAACATGATTTGCTTTGCTATCTCTGTGGGGGAGGGGCTATTGGTGCTCTTCGAAACAAGGGTTTCATTCCTTGGGATGACGACCTAGACTTTTTTATGCCCCGTAAGGATTATGAGAAATTAGCAGAATTATGGCCTCGTTATGCAGATGAGCGCTATTTCTTGTCAAAGAGTAACAAGGATTTTGTAGACCGCAATCTTTTTATTACTATTCGTGATAGGGAGACAACTTGTGTCAAGCCTTACCAGCAGGATTTGAATTTGCCACATGGTCTTGCCTTGGATGTTTTGCCTTTGGATTATTATCCTAAAAATCCAGCTGAGCGGAAAAAACAGGTTCGCTGGGCCTTGATCTACTCACTCTTTTGTGCCCAAACTATTCCAGAAAAGCATGGTGCACTTATGAAATGGGGAAGCCGTATTTTACTGGGGTTGACTCCAAAATCGTTCCGTTATCGCATTTGGAAAAAAGCTGAAAAAGAAATGACCAAGTACAGTCTGGCTGAGAGTGATGGAATCACGGAATTATGCTCAGGTCCTGGCTACATGAGAAACAAGTACCCAATCGCATCCTTTGAAGATAATCTTTTCTTGCCATTTGAAGGGACAGAGATGCCTATTCCAGTTGGCTACGATGCCTATCTTAGCACTGCTTTTGGGGATTATATGACGCCACCACCAGCAGACAAGCAAGTACCGCATCATGATGCTGTCATTGCTGATATGGATAAGTCTTATACAGAATACAAGGGAGAATATGGTGGCTAAGAAAAAAATCTTATTTTTTATGTGGTCTTTTTCTCTCGGAGGCGGTGCAGAAAAGATTCTATCTACCATTGTTTCAAATCTAGATCCAGAAAAGTATGATATTGATATTCTTGAAATGGAGCATTTTGACAAGGGATATGAATCTGTTCCCAAGCATGTAGGCATTTTAAAATCCCTTCAAGATTATCGCCAAGCCAGATGGTTACGAGCTTTTTTATGGAGAATGAGAATTTATTTTCCAAGACTGACTCGTCGCTTGCTTGTAAAAGATGACTATGATGTTGAAGTTTCTTTTACCATTATGAATCCTCCACTTTTATTCTCTAAAAGAAAAGAAGTCAAGAAAATCTCTTGGATTCATGGAAGTATCGAAGAATTTCTTAAGGATAGCTCCAAAAGGGAATCACATAGCCGCCAGTTGGATGCTGCGGATACCATTGTAGGAATTTCAAAAAAGACCAGCGATTCTATCAAGGAAGTCTATCCAGATTATGCTACGAAATTACAGACGGTCTACAATGGATATGATTTTCAGAGTATTCTAGAAAAATCTCAAGAGAAGATAAATATCGAGATTGAACCTCAAAGTATCTGTACTATCGGACGGATTGAGGAAAATAAGGGTTCTGACCGTGTGGTGGAAGTGATACGGTTATTGCACCAAGAGGGAAAAAACTATCATCTTTACTTCATAGGGACTGGTGACATGGAAGAGGAACTGAAAAAAAGAGTCAAAGAGTATAAGCTTGAAGACTATGTACATTTCCTTGGTTATCAAAAAAATCCTTATCAGTATTTGTCTCAGATGAAAGTTCTCTTGTCTATGTCTAAACAAGAAGGTTTTCCTGGAGTGTATGTGGAGGCCTTGAGTTTAGGACTTCCTTTTGTCTCTACGGATGTTGGAGGGGCTGAGGAATTATCCCAAGACGGACAATTTGGACAAATCATTGAGAGCAATCAAGAGGCAGCTCAGGCAATTATGAACTACATGACTTCTGCCTCAAACTTTGATATCAATGATGCTAGCCAATTTATTCAACAATTTACAATTGCCAAACAAATCGAACAAGTAGAAAAACTATTAGAGGAGTAGCATGGAAACTGCATTAATTAGTGTCATTGTGCCAGTCTATAATGTGGCACAGTACCTAGAAAAATCGATAGCTTCCATTCAGAAGCAGACCTATCAAAATCTGGAAATTATTCTTGTTGATGATGGTGCAACAGATGAAAGTGGTCGCTTGTGTGATTCAATCGCTGAACAAGATGATAGGGTGTCAGTGCTTCATAAACAGAACGAAGGATTGTCACAAGCACGAAATGATGGAATGAAGCAGGCTCATGGGGATTATCTGATTTTTATTGATTCAGATGATTATATCCATCCAGAAATGATTCAGAGTTTATATGAGCAAATAATTCAAGAAGATGCCGATGTTTCGAGCTGTGGTGTCATGAATGTATATGCTAATGATGAAAGTCCACAATCAGCCAATCAGGATGACTATTTTGTCTGTGATTCCCAAACATTTCTGAGGGAATACCTCATAGGTGAAAAAATACCTGGGACGATTTGCAATAAGCTAATCAAGAGACAGATTGCAACTGCCCTATCTTTTCCTAAGGGGCTGATTTACGAAGATGCCTATTACCATTTTGATTTAATCAAGTTGGCCAAGAAGTATGTGGTTAATACTAAACCCTATTATTACTATTTCCATAGAGGGGATAGTATTACGACTAAACCCTATGCAGAGAAGGATTTAGCCTATATTGATATCTACCAAAAGTTTTACAATGAAGTTGTGAAAAACTATCCGGATTTGAAAGAGGTTGCTTTTTTCAGATTGGCCTATGCCTATTTTTTTATTCTGGATAAGATGTTGCTAGATGATCAGTATAAACAATTTGAAGCCTATTCTCAGATTCATCGTTTTTTAAAAGGCAATGCCTTTGCTATTGCTAGGAATCCAATTTTCCGTAAGGGGAGAAGAATTAGTGCTTTGGCCCTATTCATAAATATTTCCTTATACCGATTCTTATTACTGAAAAATATTGAAAAATCTAAAAAATTACATTAGAACGGGGGTGAGCAAGTGATTGATGGAAAACGATTATTATTTAGTTTGACCATAGTCAGCTATGCCTTGACGCTAGTAAGTGGAATTGTGTATCTGTTTAATAATAATAATGTTAGCTTACTTTCTACTTTATTGTTCTTGTTGGTTAGTAGCTTAATTGCTTGTTGGAATGATATCAAGTATTACTTAATCCATTTTATTTTCTATTTAACTATTTTCGTCTTCCTAGTATCAAGACCGACCATTGATTATTTTAGGGATGGCGCTCTGGATACCTATCATCCAATAGCCTATCGCTTTGCCTTTATAGTCGTTATGGTTTCGATTCTGGGCTTGACCACAGGAGGCGTCCTGGCTCGTTACTTCATAGCTAGGAAGAACATAAAAGTACCAAATATAGGAAGTTCTCTAAAAGATGTTTACATCAAGCGGCTACGCTTTGTATCGATAGGAGTTTTTCTTCTAACCTATCCTTTCTATTTCATTCGCTTATTTGAACGGCTCCTGTATCGCTTGCAGACTTCCTACTATGCCTACTATGCAAACTTTGAAAGTAAACTGCCCTATTTTACCTACATTTTATCTACCTTTACGGTCTATGCAATGTGTATGTATTTGGCAACCAAGCCAAAGAAATTGCAGGCAACAGCAGTACTTGTCTCCTTTATTGCAGCTAATACCATTCATTTGGCAATCGGGACACGAAATCCCTTTATTTTAAGTATTTTATTTGCTTTTGTTTATTACTTTATGAGGGAGCAAACTGAAAAAGGAAAATGGATTGGGTTTAAAGAAAAGTTAGCGATTTTTGTTGGTTCTCCTCTTCTCATGTTAGCAATGGGAGTGCTCAATTATGTACGGGATAATGTTCAAGTTTCCCATACAGGTTTCTGGGATATCCTGCTCGACTTTATCTATAAACAAGGGACCAGTTTTGGTGTTTTGGCTCGAGGTTTTCTATTTAACAGTAGCCTACCTTATCGAGATTTCCGTAATTTCACTTTTGGTCCTGTCTTTGATTATTTTGCAAGGGGAAGTTTGGGGGCTATTTTCGGAGGAAAAGCCTTTGAACATACAACCAATAGTGTGGAACTAGCTATTGATAGTAATAGTTATGCCCACAATCTATCCTATCTTGTTTTGAACAAAGAATACTTGAAAGGACATGGTATCGGAAGTAGCTATATTATGGAATTGTATACCGATTATGGTATGATAGGAGTCTTTCTACTTAGTCTCTTGCTAGGTATGTTATTCATAGCCATGCTGCAAGTAGCCTATCGTTCAAGAACAATCCTATTTGCCTTGTCCCTACTCATCTTGAATAATCTATTCTTTATGCCAAGAAGTAGCTTTTCAGAAAGTTTCTTCAATTTATTTACAATGCAATTCTGGGGAATTGTTCTTGTGATTATATTTGTAGCAAAAATGCTTACAAAAGAAAACCAGTATCTACTAAACAAAGGAGAAAAAAATCATGTTTGAACATTATTCAGTAGCTGATTTGTTTGCAAATCTTTACAAGAAACGAAAAGCAAATATTTTAGCTCTCATCGCTTTATTTGCTCTCATTGCTGTACCATTTACAATTAAAGCAGTTAAGAATAAAAATACTGTCAAAGACACAACAAGTTATTCAACTTATATCAGCTATAAAATCACCCCTCCAGAAGATTCAGCTAAAACGATTTTGAATCATCAAATTGGTGGTTATAGTGATTTCTACGGAAAATTGATTGATGGGAATTTGAATGGAGCTTATCTTTTCAATGATGTAGAGCCGAGTGAGTTGAAAAAAATTGCCAGTGAATTGGATACGACAGAGACAACCTTGAAAAATTCTACAAGTGACTATTGGTGGAAAAAACTGACTGTTTACTATATGATTGACGATGCAGGGGTTGGTGTGAAAATTTTGACACCAAGTAAAGATGCTAATGACTTGCTGGAGCGAAAAATTGATGGATTGATTGAGAAATTTAAACACACTTATGCAAATGTAAAAATTGAAAAATTGGAAACCATCAACTCTAAAGAATTGAATGCAAACGGTGAGACAGCGCTTGGATTGAATGTGAAAAACTTGATTCTACGTTTAGCTGTTATTGGAGTGATCTGTGTGATTTTGGTTGTAATGGGAAATGTGTTGATTTATCTCTTTAACCCAACAATCAATAGAGCAGGTGATTTTTCTCAATATCAAATTGATTTTGTAACAGAGATTACAACAATTGCTAACCTAGCAGATGTCTTGTCATACAAAAATGCTGGACAGGAATTAACCATCGTTAGCTCAAATAAAGCTATCCTAGATAAATTGAAACAGAGTCAAGAGTCTTTGAAAGGAATGCATTTTGTAGATTTACAAGATGTACCATCTCTTTTAGAAAGAGATACAGTCCTTCTTGTTGAAGAGTACGGAGTGACTCGTTATAAGAAATTTGAGCAAAGTCTTCAAATTCTCAGAAACTTAAATCGTTCTATCCTGGGTGTAGCAACCTTTAAATTATAAGCATCCTGATACATCGTGTCTTTAAAGTTGGCGAAGAGTCGATTTTGAGGCTCCATAATATTTGTAGTGGGTACCCTCCCTATAGATATTATGGAGTCTATTTTGTTGTCTTGTTAGAAGATGGTAGTCACGGAGAGTCCTCTAGTAAAGAATATCAACAAATCCGTTAGATTCTCAATTCAAAGATTACTTAAAAGTTAATTGAAAAGACTTCTATGAAAGATATAAATCATAAACTTTAAATCTTATTATAATTATCGTACTGTAACTAAATAATTAAGACTTAATAATTTTTGTATTTTCAATCCCAATTGGAGTTTTTGCTTTTTTAACGATATATTTGTCCTTGGTTAAAGTTCAATAAATTTTATTTGAAATCCTCAAAAAGTTAGTTTTTAATCTTAAATTTTTGAGGATTTGAGTTCCTAAAAATTTTTTAAAATAATTAAAGACTAGTTGTTGAAAACAAAAGAGTTATTTTAACTAACTTTATGATATAATGAAAAACGAGGTAAATTGAATGAAAAGTATAAAATTAAATGCTCTATCTTACATGGGAATTCGTGTCTTGAATATTATTTTTCCTATCTTAACTGGTACCTACGTCGCGCGTCTCTTGGACCGAATTGACTATGGTTACTTCAACTCAGTTGACACTATTTTGTCATTTTTCTTGCCCTTTGCGACTTATGGGGTCTATAACTACGGTTTACGGGCCATCAGTAATGTCAAGGATAACAAAAAAGATCTTAATAGAACCTTCTCTAGTCTTTTTTATTTGTGCATAGCTTGTACAATTTTGACCACTGCTGTCTATATCCTTGCCTATCCTCTCTTCTTTACTGATAATCCAATCATCAAAAAAGTCTACCTTGTTATGGGAATTCAACTCATTGCCCAGATTTTTTCAATCGAATGGGTCAATGAAGCTCTAGAAAATTACAGTTTTCTTTTTTACAAGACTGCCTTCATCCGTATCCTGATGCTGGTCTCTATTTTCCTGTTTGTCAAAAATGAGCACGATATTGTTGTCTACACACTTGTGATGAGTTTATCGACACTGATTAACTATCTGATTAGTTATTTTTGGATTAAAAGAGACATTAAGCTTGTTAAGATTCGCCTAAGTGATTTTAAACCTCTCTTTCTCCCTCTGACAGCCATGTTGGTCTTTGCCAATGCCAATATGCTCTTCACATTTTTGGACCGTCTCTTCCTCGTTAAGACAGGGATTGATGTCAACGTTAGTTACTATACTATGGCTCAACGAATTGTGACCGTTATAGCTGGGGTTGTAACAGGTGCTATCGGAGTGAGTGTGCCTCGTCTCAGTTACTATTTGGGTAAAGGAGACAAGGAAGCCTATGTCGCACTTGTTAACAGAGGCAGTCGAATCTTTAACTTCTTTATCATTCCACTGAGTTTTGGACTCATGGTTTTAGGACCAAATGCCATCCTACTTTACGGTAGTGAAAAATATATCGGAGGCGGTATCTTAACCTCTCTCTTCGCTTTTCGTACGATTATCCTGGCACTAGATACCATTCTTGGTTCACAAATTCTCTTTACAAATGGCTATGAAAAACGTATTACCGTTTACACAGTCTTCGCTGGATTGCTCAATTTGGGCTTGAATAGTCTTCTCTTTTTTAACCAAATCGTGGCTCCTGAATACTACTTACTGACAACTATGTTGTCAGAGGCCTCTCTACTTGTATTCTATATCATTTTCATCCATAGAAAACAGCTCATCCACTTGGGACATATCTTCAGCTATACTGGTCGATACTCGCTCTTTTCACTTTCCTTTGTAGCAATTTATTTCCTGATTAATTTCTTGTATCCTGTGGATATGGTCATTAATTTGCCATTTTTGATTAATACTGGTTTGATTGTCTTGCTATCAACCATCTCTTATATTGGACTACTTGTCTTTACCAAAGATAGCATTTTCTATGAATTTTTAAACCATGTCCTAGCCTTAAAAAATAAATTCAAAAGATCATAGGAGTTTAGAATGAAACAACTAACCATTGAAGATGCCAAACAGATTGAATTAGAAATTTTGGATTATATTGATACTCTCTGTAAAAAGCACAATATCAACTATATTATTAACTACGGTACTCTGATTGGGGCAGTTCGACATCAGGGCTTTATTCCTTGGGACGACGATATTGATCTGTCCATGCCTCGAGAAGACTACCAACGATTTATAAACATTTTTCAAAAGGAAAAAAGTAAATACAAACTTTTATCCTTAGAAACAGATCAGAACTACTTTAACAACTTTATCAAAATAACAGACAGTACAACTAAAATTATTGATACTCGGAATACAAAAACCTATGAGTCTGGTGTTTTTATTGATATTTTCCCTATGGATCGCTTTGATGATCCTAAGGTCATTGATATTTGTTATAAGCTGGAAAGCTTCAAACTTCTGTCTTTCAGCAAACATAAAAATATTGTCTATAAAGATAGCCTTTTAAAAGATTGGATACGAACAGCCTTTTGGTTGCTCCTTCGACCTGTTTCTCCTCGTTATTTTGCAAATAAAATCGAGAAAGAAATTCAAAAATATAGTCGTGATAATGGGCAGTATATGGCTTTTATCCCTTCTAAATCTAAGGAAAAGGAAGTCTTCCCAAGTGGTACCTTTGATAAAACAATCAATCTCCCATTTGAGAATTTAAGCCTTCCAGCACCTGAAAAATTTGATACTATTTTGACACAATTTTATGGAGATTATATGACCCTACCACCAGAAGAAAAACGCTTCTACAGTCATGAATTTCACGCTTATAAATTGGAGGATTAGGATGCAATATTTAGAAAAAGAAGAAATTAAAGAAATTCAACTAGCCCTGCTAGACTATATTGATGAGACTTGTGAGAAACATGATATTCCTTATTTTCTAAGTTATGGAACCATGCTTGGAGCTATCCGCCACAAAGGTATGATTCCCTGGGACGATGATATTGATATTTCCCTTTATCGTGAAGATTATGAGCGCTTATTGAAGATTATTGAGGAAGAAAATCACCCTCGCTACAAGGTTCTTTCCTACGATACCTCTTCTTGGTACTTCCATAATTTCGCATCGATTTTGGACACTTCTACTGTTATCGAAGACCATGTTAAGTACAAGCGCCATGACACCAGTCTCTTTATCGATGTCTTCCCAATTGATCGCTTTACAGATTTGAGCATTGTCGGCAAGAGCTATAAGTATGTGGCTCTTCGTCAACTGGCTTATATCAAAAAATCACGCGCAGTTCACGGTGACAGCAAACTAAAAGATTTTCTTAGATTATGTAGCTGGTACGCTCTCAGATTTGTCAATCCGAGATACTTCTATAAGAAAATAGATAAGTTAGTTAAGAATAGTGTTGTAGAACAGCCGAAATATGAGGGAATGGTTGGAGTTGATAAAGAGGGAATGAAGGGTGTTTTCCAAATAAATACTTTCAAAGAGTTAATCTTAACAGAGTTTGAGGGAAGAATGTTACCAATTCCTAAAAATTATGATGTCTTTTTAACCCAGATGTATGGCGATTACATGACTTTTCCTTCAAAAAAAATGCAGGAGTGGTATAGTCATAGTATAAAAGCTTTTCGCAAGGTGGAGAAGTAATTCTGTTTTATGAGAGAACAAATCTTGTGAGTGTCTATTGAGGAGATTAGGACATTGATATTCTTATACAAGCTTGGACACAAAAAGGAGTTCTAGTTTACTAAGACCAATTTTTTATACATCAGCAGAAAATATTGCAAATTGTAGTCTGTAGAGATGGTAAAGGAAAGTGTGATATACATGAAGAACATAATGATAAGAAATTTAATATTATTTAGTTTTCTTGTATGTCCTTTAAATATGGCTGTCAAATTATCCGCATCCACTTTATTAATGTAAAATCTAAGTCAGGGAGTTATACTATTCTTTTAGAAAGCTAAGGGTACTTTGTTTTAATTATGTGACTATTGATCCTTCTCGCTCCGTTAGGTGCGCGTCGAAGGTTATAGCCTAAAAACTTCAAATGCGATACAATAAAGTTGTTTCTGTAAATCGAAAAGTGAAAAAATATGGTACAAAAGTCTCATAGTTTATCGTACACAAAGTGGCGCTGTAAGTATCACATCTTATATAGACGAAAAGTAGTCTATAATCAATATCGAAGTAGTTTAAGCGAAGTATTTCATCGCTTGTGTAGTTATAAGGAAGTTGAAATTATCAGTTAGATTATGTACATATGTCAACTCTTTGTAAACTGTAGTGGGTTTAAGAAAAGCTAAGATCGAGAAAGGACACATTTTGTCCTTTCTTTTTTAAGTACGACGGGCATGTCGTGCATCTGAGGTGTAAGTCCTCCGTGGGCACCCGCTACTGGTGAACCCAATAGCGATTCCCAAGCCTGACTATCGTGAGGTAGCGGATTAAAACGGTCTGGGGATAGACCGTTTTAAGTCTGACGCTAGAAATAAGAATCGTCAGAGGAAGGGATAGCGAAATCGTGGCTCTACGAACAGGAACGTGATAGTAAGGCGTATATAGTGGATAAGGGGGCTTAAAACTCTAAAGTACAAAAAGGTAGTCGTAATCTATATGCGTAAATCACGAGAGTAATTGAATTCGGACTAAGGTTTGTGTGAAAAAGATAAATCTTCCTAGAGTCTAAAGACTCTGCGTCAGATTTCCTATTTTCACTGTAACCTTTTAACGTCCTCGTATCTTGTATAAACGAGGAAAGATGTACGACTTATCCCATGAGGTCTCATGAGCGCTGAAAGCGTAGTAACAACGAATTATGAGAAGTCAGCCGAGCCCATAGTAGTGAGGAAGCTTCTGTAATGGAAGTGGAGCGAAGGGGTGACCAACTAATCGAAGTAATCCTACTTCACTTGTGTCTGTAAAACGAGCAGTTTTATAGAACTGGACTCTGTCACGTATTGACTGGGTGAAGGTTCACCAATATAAAATGTCCCTCAGGCATCAAAACAAGAAAGGAATACGCACATGTCAAAATTGCTAGATAAGATTTTATCACGCGAAAATATGCTTGAAGCCTATAATCAAGTAAAATCCAATAAGGGCTCAGCTGGGATTGATGGAATTACTATCGAAGAGATGGATGACTATCTCAGACACAACTGGCGCCTGATTAAGGAACTGATAAAACAGAGAAAATATAAGCCTCAACCAGTTCTTAGAGTTGAGATTCCCAAACCAAACGGAGGCATCCGTCAACTAGGAATTCCAACAGTTATGGATAGAATGATTCAACAGGTCATTGTCCAAGTCATTAGCCCCATTTGTGACCCCCCATTTCTCAGATACGAGTTATGGCTTCAGACCAAATAGGTCATATGAAAAATCCATCATGAAGCTCTTAGAGTACTTAAATGACGGCTATGAGTGGATAGTGGATATAGACCTAGAGAAATTTTTCGATACGGTTCCTCAAGATAGATTGATGTCCTTAGTACATAACATTATCGAAGACGGAGATACGGAATCCTTGATTCGTAAGTATCTTCATTCAGGTGTTATCATTAACGGTCAACGTCATAAAACGCTAGTTGGCACGCCACAGGGAGGAAATTTATCTCCTCTCTTATCCAATATCATGCTTAATGAATTGGACAAGGAATTAGAAAAGAGGGGACTTCGATTTGTGCGTTACGCAGATGATTGTGTGATTACGGTCGGAAGCGAGGCCTCCGCTAAGCGTGTGATGTATTCAGTCAGTCGTTTTATTGAGAAACGGCTAGGTTTGAAAGTAAACATGACCAAGACTAAGATTACCAGACCAAGAGAGTTGAAATATCTAGGTTTCGGATTCTGGAAATCATCAGATGGTTGGAAAAGTCGTCCACATCAAGATAGTGTTCGGAGATTTAAGCTTAAATTGAAGAAACTAACACAGAGGAAATGGAGTATAGACTTAACAAGACGTATTGAGCAACTGAATTTGTCTATTCGAGGATGGATAAACTATTTCTCATTGGGAAATATGAAAAGTATAGTCACCAGCATAGATGAGCGCTTGCGTACTCGCCTACGAGTGATTATCTGGAAGCAATGGAAGAAGAAATCTAGACGACTATGGGGATTGCTTAAGTTAGGGGTTCCTAAATGGATAGCAGATAAGGTATCTGGCTGGGGCGACCACTATCAATTAGTAGCTCAGAGATCGGTACTTAAACGTGCTATATCAAAACCAGTCCTTGAAAAACGTGGACTGGTTTCGTGTTTGGATTATTACCTTGAACGACATGCGTTAAAAGTTAGTTGAACCGCCGTATGCCGAACGGCATGTACGGTGGTGTGAGAGGGGCTAGAGATTATCCCCTACTCGATTGTTGAGAGCGATAAAAATCCGTTTTTTGAAGTTTTCAAAGTTCCGAAAACCAAATGCATTTCGTTTGGTAAGCTTGATGAGATTATTGGTCGCTTCTAATTTGGCGTTGGAATAGGGTAATTGAAGGGCATTGACGATTTTCTCTTTGTTCTTTAGAAAGATTTTAAAGACAGTTTGACGAAGAGGATGAACTTTCTTTAGATTGTCCTTGATAAGTCCGAAAAATTTGTCTTGCTTCTTATTCTGAAAGTGAAAAAGCAAGAGCTGATAGACATTGTAGTGGTGTCTCAAGTCTTCTGAATAGCTCAAAAGCTTATCTAGAATCTCTTTGTTGGTTAGATGCATACGAAAAGTAGGGCGATAAAATCGCTTATCGCTCAGTTTACGACTATCCTGTTGTATAAGCTTCCAGTAACGTTTGATAGCTTTGTATTTATGGGATTTTCGCTCGAATTGGTTCATGATTTGAACACGGACACGACTCATAGCACGGCTGAGATGTTGTACAATATGAAAACGATCTAGAACGATTTTAGTACAAGGAAAAAAGCAGTTTAGCCAAGTCATAGTAAGGACTAAACATATCCATAGTAATGATTTTCACCTGACAACAAACGGCTCTATCGTAGCGCAGAAAATGATTACTTATGATAGCTTGTGTTCCACTTTCAAGAACAGTGATGATATTGAGATTGTCAAAACCTTACGCAATGAAACTAATATTTCCCTTAGTGAAGGCATACTCGTCCCAAGACATAATCTCAGGAAGACGAGAAAAATCATGATTAAAGTGAAAGTCATTGAGTTTTCGAATGACAGTTGAAGTTGAAATGGACAGCTGATGTGCAATATCAGTCATAGAAGTCTTTTCAATCAACTTTTGCTCAATTTTTATTGATGAGAGAAGTTTTGGAGAGGGTCATTTTCGAGCAATGATAGCACTTGAAACAGCTTTTCTAAGAAGGGGTTCTATTGGGGATACCAATTGTTTCAAGGTAAGGAATTTTAGACAATTTTTGAAACTCATATTTCTTAATTTGGCTAGCGCAATTAGGACGAGATAGAGCATCATTATCCAGTTTAGTGATGATTTCCTTGTGGGTATCCCTGTTAATTTAATTGTTCCATACGATTCTTTCTAATGATGGTTTGGTCATTTTTCATTCTAGATATTACGGAACTTTTTCTACAACAAATAGGCTTCATAATATCTATAGGGAATTTACCCACTGCAAATATTATAGTTCCCTATTTTCTTAATATAGAATCTAACTTGACAAAAACAAATGTTCATTGTATAATCGAATGGATAAAAATATTGAACGAAAGAGGTTAAGGATATGCTATCAGAAAAACAATTTAAACTTTTACGTTTTTTGTTGATTCACAAAGACGAAAACTTTACGCAGAGACAATTGGCTGAACAGCTAGATTTATCTTTAGGAACAGTCAATGCATTGGTTGGAAAACTTAAAGAAGAGAAGTGGATTGATGAGGAACATCACTTAAATGAACTAGGCAAGAACGTTTTAGAACCCTATCGAGTAGAAAATGCTATTATAATGGCTGCTGGAATGAGTAGTCGTTTTGCTCCTTTGTCTTATGAAATTCCCAAAGGATTGCTTCAAGTCAAGGGGGAACGCTTGATAGAGAGGGAAATCAGACAACTGCAAGAAGCAGGAATAGAAGATATAACCGTTATTGTAGGTTATCTACAAGAAAAAATGTTCTATCTGGAAGAAAAGTTTGGCGTTAAAATCGTTGTGAATAATGATTACTACAAATACAATAACTGTTCTTCTCTCATGCTAGTCAGAGATCAACTTTCCAACACTTATATCTGCTCTTCGGATAATTATTTTGTAGAAAATCCGTTTGAACGATACATTTACAGAGGTTATTATTCGACTATATTTGCAGAAGGGGACACAGACGAATACTGCTCTAAGGAAGATTCCAATCACACGATTATCGATATTCAAATCGGTGGGACGAATACTTGGGCTATGGTGGGGCACGTTTATTTTGATCGTGCATTTAGTGAAAAATTCGTAGATATTTTGGAAACTGAATTTAAACATGAGCCGTATCGCGAACAGCTCTGGGAAGATTATTATAGTCGTCACGTCAAAGAACTTCCTTTGGAAGCTCGGCATTATTCAGCAGACATTGTTAAGGAGTTTGATTCACTAGATGAGTTGCGTCAGTTTGATGAACACTATTTGGTGAATACTAATTCGGAAATCATTGATAACATTTGTAAGACATTAGGATGTATAGCTTCAGATATTGTCAATATTAAACCCCTAAAAGACGGTTTAACCAACACTTCGTTTTCATTTGACTGCCTAGGGAAGAAATATGTTTACCGTCATCCAGGTAGAGGAACGGAGAATTATATCAATCGTGCTAGTGAAGCGGCTTCCATGGAAATTGCTGCAAAATTAAAGATTGACCGTACCTTTGTTGCCATGAACAAGGATGAGGGCTGGAAAATTTCAGAATTTATCCCTAATGCCAAGCAACTGGATTATGACAATTGGGATGATGTAGCAAAAGCAATGGAGCTCTTGAGACGTTTGCACCAATCTGGAGAAAAAACAAATCATTTCTTTAACCAATTTGAGGGAATTGATGATTTTAGACAAAAATTAAAAGCCAGCAATCGTTTTGAATTTGATGGACTTGAAGAGTTGGATAAGAATGTCTCAGTTCTCGAAAAGTTTCTACAAGAAGAACAGACGAAAAAGGTTCTCTGCCACGGAGATTCTTATAGTCCAAATTTCTTGTTGAACGAAGCTGGCGAAATAAGCTTGATTGATTGGGAATATTCTGGTATGGGAGATCCAGCAGGAGATTTAGGAACCTTTATTGGGTGTTCAAATTATACAGTGGAAGAAGCTGAAAAGGTACTTGAAATCTATTTACAAGAAGTGCCAGATAAGAACACCAAACGTCACTATTTTGCCTATGTATCAGTGACTTCATATTATTGGTTTTTGTGGGCCCTGTTCCAAGAAAGCGTTGGGAAACCCGTAGGTGAATTTCTTTATATCTGGTATCGTTATACCAAGCAGTATGGGCAAATTGCACTAGATTTGTATTTGGAGGAGAATTGAGATGAAACCGACATCTGAAATTGAAGAATTAGTAGCAAATGAAACGAAAAGAAGGCTAGAAGAAATGGAATCTCCAAACTATGTGTTTGCTCAGCCATTTCTAAAAAGTGATTTTATTATAGTCATTGGCTTAGTTCTAATTAACCTTATTCTGATTATCCTAGCCATGACAGGAGGTATTCAGTAAAATGTCTAAGATGAATGACTTTATTCAACAGGAGACGATAACGGGTATTGTTCCCATGACCAACAAGGATCGTCAGTATTCTTTCTGGGATCTCTTTCTGTCG
>NZ_AJJL01000021.1 GCF_000257905.1 Streptococcus mitis SK579 | reverse complement strand
TGGTTTGAATTTGATTTTCGAAGAGTATAAACAGAAAGGTAGAGAACGTGTTCTAATTTGAACACGAGTAGCAATTCGTACCTATAAGATGCTTGGAACAGATGTGGTTGGAATGTCAACTGCTCCTGAAGTTATTATTGTAGCCTACTCAGGTTTGAAACTTCTAGGAATTTTATTTATTACTAACTATACTACTAGTTTCAAAGAAGAGCTTAACCACGAAGAGGTTATAGAAGTGACTGAGTGTGTTAAAGGCTTACTTAAAGCCGTTTTTGCTGAATTATTACTATGTTAAAAGAATTGAGGAGTATTTTTCAGAAAATCCCTTATAATCTTAAATTATTCCTAGCAGTCATTTTGCAAGGAATAGTTTCAGGTTTATCTGGTATTTTTCTACATTATCTTTTAAAGGTGATAGAGGAGATAGCTTTTGGTTTTTCAGAACATCAAACTGTATTCTTGACAGACGGAGTTTCCTCGTTGCGGATAGGATTAAGTTTAATAATCGTGGGTGTCAGCTCATCCGTGGTATGGTATTTCTTGCAAAAAAAATCACAGATTTTTTCCATTAAAGCACAGATGAAAGATGAGACTGCACAATACAAACTTCATTTTTTAAAACAGCTATTTCATTCAATTTGGCAAATTATTGCAGTTGGAGGGGGAGCACCTATTGGTAAAGAAGCTGCGCCACGAGAGATTGGGACTCTATTTGCAGGACCAATTGGAAAAATATGTTCTCTCTCTAAGAAGGATCAAATATTTCTCCTTGCTTGTGGTGCTGGTGCTGGTTTAGCAGCTGTCTATCAGGTTCCATTAACAAGTGTCTTCTTTGTTTTTGAAACTCTAGGAATTGCTCTATCTATTAAACGAGTTGTCTTAGTCTGTTTGACTACCTATGTATCAACCTATACAGCAGGCTTGGTTATTTCAGATCATGCTCTCTACCAGATTCCAGCTATCGCATGGTCATTAAAGGAAATGTGGATTATTCCCTTATTACTTCTTTTCTTAACTCCACTAGCTTGGCTTTTTGGTCGCTTGAGTAAAGAAGTGTCTTCAAACAGGATAAAAGATAAACGAGTACTTCTTACATTGCCTACAGCTTTTCTTTTTCTTGCTGGGTTGGCAAGTTATTTTCCACATCTACTTGGAAATGGACGTATGATGGCTCAGGAAGTATTGAATGGTAGCAACGGCAAAACAGTATTCCTCTTGTTTATCCTAAAAGCACTGGTCGTTCTTATTACTCTGTGGGCAGGGGCCTATGGTGGTACACTTACGCCATCTTTTGCCTTGGGGATGGCTGGATCTGCTCTCTTTGGAATGATTCTAGGTGGGGATAGTCAGCCAAGTATTTTGCTTTTGGGATCGGTTTGCTTTTTGTCTGTGACCTTGAGGGCTCCCTGGTCTGCAACTGGATTAGTAATAGGCTTCACTGGGCTAGGTTTGGATTCTCTTCCGTATCTCTTAATAACAGCTGTTTTAGCTTATGAATTTGCAAAAATATTAGACCGTTTTTCTTGGACTAACATACTGTGTCAGAAGTCAAAGAATGGAGTAATAAGATAGAGAACGACCGTTTCTTCTAATCAAAGATTTATCTTAAAAGATTAAAAACTATTGTCAATTTATCAATAACTGTTTAAAAAATGTAGTAGGCTTATCGGAGTCATGATTGAATCCGATTTTTCCTAGCTATGAAATATAAAAATAAAAAAAGAAAGGTAGAGCTAGATGTTCTGATTTGAACACGAGCGGAAAACTTTTCATAACAATAAAAGAAAGGATGGGTTAACTGTATTCATCGAACTGAATACGGGAGGAGAACTGTGTAAAAAAGATAAACTGTCTAGCATCTGAAATGCTTCGTCAGTTTCCTATTTTTACTTTGTTCTCTGTCGCCCTTTATATCTTAACTATGTCTATCCATATTGCTGCTAAGCAGGGTGAAATTGCTGATAAAATTCTTCTTCCTGGGGATCCTCTTCGTGCGAAATTTATCGCTGAGAATTTTCTTGAAGATGCTGTTTGTTTTAACGAAGTGCGTAACATGTTTGGTTACACTGGTACTTACAAGGGTCACCGTGTATCTGTCATGGGCACTGGGATGGGAATGCCATCTATTTCGATTTATGCGCGCGAGTTGATTGTTGACTATGGTGTGAAAAAATTGATCCGTGTGGGAACTGCGGGTTCTTTGAATGAAGATGTCCACGTTCGTGAATTGGTTTTGGCACAAGCTGCTGCAACTAACTCAAACATCATCCGCAACGATTGGCCACAGTACGATTTTCCACAAATCGCTAGCTTTGATTTGCTTGATAAGGCCTACCATATCGCTAAAGAACTCGGTATGACAACCCACGTTGGGAACGTTTTGTCTTCTGATGTCTTTTATTCAAACTACTTTGAAAAGAACATCGAGCTTGGTAAATGGGGAGTCAAGGCTGTGGAAATGGAAGCAGCGGCTCTTTACTATCTTGCTGCTCAACACCATGTTGATGCCCTTGCAATTATGACTATTTCAGATAGTTTGGTTAATCCAGACGAGGACACCACAGCAGAAGAACGTCAAAACACCTTCACTGATATGATGAAGGTTGGTTTGGAAACATTGATTGCTGAATAAAAGGGAACACAAAAGAGGCTGGGACAAAAGTCCTAGCCTCTCAATTGTCTTTAGAGCAAGACGCAGAGGTTGAGTGGGCTCTACAACGCTGATTTCATCGACTTTTACAGCCCTACTCAACTGTGCGGAGGTGGGACGACGAAATCGAATTCTAACGAATTACCGATTTCTGTCCCACTCTCTTTTTTAATCATTCAGCCCATGCTGACCTTAATAAAATGTTACTCTATCGTCTATTTTTATACTCTTCGAGAATCTCTTCAAACCACGTCAGCTTCCATCTGCAACCTCAAAACGGTGTTTTGAGCAACCTGCGGCTAGCTTTCTAGTTTGCTCTTTGATTTTCATTGAGTATTAAGAGATTGCAAGAAACAATCAATCTCTGCTTGAGAATGGAGAATGCGCATCTTTTCTGGGTAAGTATTGTTTAAGTATTGGTATCTATCCTTAGCATTTTTTGTTCGACCATCCCAGAGAATCCAACGGATAAATTCCCAGTTGAATTGCTCGGGACATCCCGCTGCCATACTTTCTCTCACTTTTCCTCTGTATTTTAAATAGCGCTTAAAGGCTCTTAGCAAACAATTCCAAGCAGAGAAGTTTAAAAAGATGATCTGGTCAGCTTGCTCCATTCTTTCCTCATAGCAACACCAAGAGTAGTTGCCATCAATGACCCAGTTTTCGTTTTTGACTAGAAAAGTTTTCATTTCGTTCAGCATCCAGTCACGGTTACTATCTTGCCAACCAGGTTGAAATTGGAGTGTATCCATGTGAAGTTTTGGGATGGAGTAGTAGAGAGATAACTTTTCAGCTAGCGTTGACTTACCAGCACCAGAATATCCGATAATTGCGATTTTCATTTTCTACCCTTTCCTATTTGGAGACAAAAAAACAGCCTCTATGGACTGTTTCTTATTTAGCAAGTTTAGCTGAAAGACGAGCTTTATCGCGGCTTGCTTTGTTTTTGTGAATCAAACCTTTAGTTTCTGCTTTATCGATAGCTGAGCTAGCAGCACGGAAAAGTTCTTCAGATGGGTTTGCTTCGAAAGCTTTGATAGCAGTACGCATAGCTGATTTTTGAGCTGAGTTCTTTTCGTTTTGTTTAACGTTCAATTCAGCGCGTTTGATAGCTGATTTAATGTTTGCCAATGTTCTTACCTCCATATTTACTAACTATACCATTATATCTGAAAACTGACGTTTTGACAAGGGAAAATTACTTTTTTAAGTAAATTTCATCGATTTCATGGTTCTTTGTTTTATGAAGAATCACTTCCGCACGATTTCTGGTCGGTTCAATATAATTTTGTAGATTTGTGAGATTGATACTGGTCCAGACCTGATGGGCAAAGGATTCCACTTCCCCAATCGGCATTTGAGTAAAACGATAATAGTAGCTATCAGGGTCGTTTTGGGCTAGGCTCAGCATTTTCAAGAAACGGTCGAGATACCAACTCTCGATGTCATCTACTGCAGCATCAACATAGATTGAAAAGTCAAAGAAGTCAGTGATATAGAGACGCTCGTTTTGTGGATTTTGAAAGACATTGATTCCCTCAACAATCACAAAGTCTGCAGCTTTGACGCTTTGTTTTTCCTCAGGTACGATGTCGTAGACTTCATGAGAATAGACAGGAATATCTACAGCTTGTCCATTTTTGATGCGATCCAAGAAGTTGAGAAGAGCTTCCATATCATAGCTTTCAGGAAATCCCTTACGATTTAAAATCCCTTGCTCAATCAAAGTCTGATTAGGGTAGAGAAAGCCATCAGTTGTTACCAACTCAACCCTAGCATCTGTAAGTGTACGGGACAGTAGAATTTGAAGCAGGCGACTGGTTGTGGATTTTCCAACAGCAACACTCCCAGAAACCCCAATGATAAAAGGCTGGGATTTGCTTTCACGTTGAAGGAATATTCCTTTTGAAAAGGCCAAATCATCCTTGGTACGCTTGTAAATCTGGATGAGATGGGCTAGGGGGAGATAGACATCGGTCACATCCTGCAGGCTAATCTGGTCATTAAAACTCTTGATGGATTCTAATTCCTCTTCTGTCAAAGGAGGTGTTGTTTTTCGATGTAAGGATTGCCAAGTCTGGCGACTGATTTTTTCAAAATGTAAAAATTCGTTGGTCATTTATTTTCCCCTAGATATTTTGTCTATCATATCATAAAAAACTAAAAAAATAAAGCGGTTTCTTGATGATAGTAAGCTAATATCGTATAATATAGTTAGATAGAGACTGAACAATTGAATGATGAAGTAGGAGATAGCTTCTGCTGATTTATAAGCTCATAAAGGGAAATTTTAGTTCACAACTTATAGGAGGTGTACTATGAAAATCTTAAAATGTTACATATTGGAACTCTGTTTTATTTTAAGTTTTGCTCTACCTTTTATAAAAGGGACGAATGCCGATAATGGTAGACGTTTTGTGGAAATTTACTACGGTTTTACTTTTTTGATGGAACATGCTATTGTAACAGTTGTTTTTATCTGTTCGCTCTTGCTTGCTTTTTTCCTAAAAAAACGGTGGATGAAATGGCTTGCTGCTGGTAGTTATGTCTTTTTAGTCCTATGGATTGCTACAGAGGGTTATTTCTTCCGCATGTCACTGGAAGATTTGATACGACTTTGGACAAGTTTGGAAATCCTGACACAAACTTATCAGTTGGGCTTTTATCTAAACATCTTGTTGGGAATTTTGTTGATAATAAAGTATTTTAAGGTTAAGCAATAGAAATAATATAGGTGATAAACTTTTTGTTTTTATCTGGACTGTGATATTTATAGTTCGAAATGGTTTATTATTTATAAGTGTTGAAAGAGATTGAAGAAAAGGTTTTACTTACTAGCTTTCTTCAGTCTTTTTCGTTTTATTATCAATTTGTAAACGATTTACAATTTAAGTCAAATTATGGTAAAATAGTTTCATGAGTAAAATGTATTATGCAGAAAATCCTGACGCTGCTCACGACATTCATGAGTTGAGAGTAGAGTTGTTGGGAGAAAAAATGACCTTTTTGACGGATGCGGGTGTTTTTAGCAAGAAAATGGTTGATTTTGGAAGTCAACTCTTGCTCAAGTGTTTAGAGGTCGATGAAGGAGAAACTGTCCTTGATGTAGGCTGTGGTTACGGACCTTTGGGTTTGTCCTTAGCTAAGGCTTATGGAGTTCAGGCGACCATGGTCGACATTAATAATCGTGCCTTGGATTTGGCGCGACAAAATGCTGAACGAAATAAAGTAGAAGCGACGATTTTCCAGTCCAACATCTATGAACAAGTTGAAGGACATTTTGACCATGTCATTTCTAATCCCCCTATCCGTGCGGGTAAGCAGGTGGTTCATGAAATCATTGAGAAAAGTAAAGATTTCTTGGAAACTGGTGGAGATTTGACAATCGTTATCCAGAAAAAACAAGGGGCTCCAAGTGCCAAATCCAAGATGGAAGATGTGTTTGGCAATTGTGAAGTCGTTAAAAAAGATAAGGGATACTATATCCTTAGAAGTGTGAACGAATGAGAGCAGTTGATTTAATCCAAAAGAAACGAGACGGACAAGAACTGACTTCGAGTGAAATTGAATGGCTGGTAGAAGGCTATGTGTCAGGAACTGTTCCTGATTATCAGATGTCTGCCTTTGCTATGGCTGTTTATTTCAAAGGAATGACGACTCGAGAAATCTCTGATTTGACCATGAAGATGGTTCAGACAGGTCAAGAGTTTGATTTATCTGCTATTGATGGGATTAAAGTTGACAAGCATTCTACTGGTGGTGTTGGTGATAAGGTAACCTTAATTTTGGCTCCTCTTGTTGCTAGTTTTGGTGTGCCTGTGGCAAAAATGAGTGGTCGTGGTCTCGGCCATACTGGTGGGACAATCGATAAATTGGAGTCCATTAAGGGCTATCAAGTAGAGCGCAGTCAAGAGGATTTCATTGCACAAGTGCAGGATATTGGTGTATCTGTTATTGGGCAATCAGACCAGTTGGTCAAAGCAGACAAGTTGCTCTACGCCCTCCGTGATGTGACCGCAACTGTCGACACGATTCCTTTGATTGCGAGTTCGGTGATGAGCAAGAAAATCGCGGCAGGAGCGGATGCTATTTTGCTAGACGTAACTGTCGGAGAGGGTGCCTTCATGAAGACTGTTGATGAAGCGCGAGAGCTGGCTCAAACCATGGTAGAACTTGGTAAGGCTGTTGGACGGAAGACGGTAGCAGTGATTACGGACATGAGTCAACCTTTGGGACGAGCGATTGGAAATCGTCTTGAAATCCTTGAGGCACTGGAGATTCTCCAAGGTCAAGGCCGTCAGGATATTACCCACTTCATCTGTGAGTTGGCTCAAATTATGCTTGGTTTGGCAAATGTTAACAAGACTGTTGAAGAAGTTCGCCAACATCTTGAAAATGGTCAAGCACTGGCTAAGTTTGAGGAGATGGTCCAAGCCCAAGGTGGAGACTTGGAAGACCTCTATCGTCCTGTCAATGTTACCCATGTGGTGGAAATCCCTGCCCAGGAAACGGGTGTCATTTCAGCTCTTCCAGCTATGGAATTTGGGCTTTATGCTATGAGATTGGGGGCAGGCCGTGCAGTCAAGTCTGATGATTTGGACTATGAAACAGGAATTGTTTTTGAAAAGAAGGTTGGAGATTCCGTTCAAAAGGGAGAAATTGTTGCAAAAGTATACACAAATGGAAAAATTTCTCCTCAGCTAGTTACAGATTTTCAAAAATATGTTAAAATAAATGATAGGGTGCAAAGTTTACGAGAAATTATAGAAATCATCTCATAAACCGCAGGAGAATCCGAATATGAAATTAAATAAATATATCGATCATACGCTTTTAAAACAAGATGCAACAGAAAATCAAATTGATTGTTTGTTGTCTGAGGCTAGAGAGTATGATTTTGCCAGTGTTTGCGTTAATCCGACCTGGGTTGAACATGCTAAAAAAGGGCTTGAAGGCACAGATGTCAAGGTCTGCACAGTAGTAGGTTTCCCCTTGGGAGCAACAACTTCAACTGTGAAAGCTTTTGAGACAAAAGAAGCTATCCAAAATGGTGCAGATGAGATTGATATGGTGATCAATGTTGGGGCTCTCAAATCAGGCAAATTAGCCTTGGTTGAGTCGGATATTCACGCAGTCGTGGAAGCAAGTGGTGACAAGTTAGTGAAAGTCATTATTGAAGCTTGCCTTCTGACAGACCAAGAAAAAGTTGTGGCTTGCCAATTGGCCCAAAAAGCGGGAGCTGATTTTGTGAAAACATCTACTGGTTTTTCAACTGGTGGTGCTACAGTAGCAGATGTTCAATTAATGCGTGAAACAGTTGGACCTGATATGGGGGTCAAGGCTGCTGGTGGAGCTCGTTCTTATGTGGATGCTCTTGCCTTCGTGGAAGCAGGTGCGACCCGTATTGGAACTTCAGCTGGGGTAGCAATTCTAAAAGGAGAATTGACAGATGGCGACTACTGAGTTAATTGAACTAGCAATTGAAACCAGCAAGAAAGCCTATGTGCCCTATTCTCACTTTCCTGTCAGTGCTGTTCTAGTGGCAAAGGATGGAAAAATTTATACAGGTGTCAATATCGAGAATGCTAGCTATTCTTTGACAAACTGTGGTGAGAGAACAGCCATTTTTAAGGCTATATCCGAAGGCCAAAGAGAGTTTTCAGAATTGATTGTCTATGGACAAACTGAAAAACCAATTTCACCATGTGGTGCTTGTCGCCAAGTGATGGCTGAATTTTTTGAACAAGATCTAAAAGTGACCTTAGTCGCAAAAGATAAATCGACGGTCGAGATGACGGTCGGGGAATTACTTCCATACTCTTTTACAGACTTAAATTAGTCTGAGTCGCTCTCTGAGTGGCACGGTCCTTGTGGCCAACCAATCCATACTTGCAACATCGTTGCACATCTTATTTAGGAGGTTCAGTAATGAACAAGAAACAATGGCTAGGCCTTGGTCTAGTTGCAGTAGCAGCAGTTGGACTTGCTGCATGTGGTAACCGCTCTTCTCGTAACGCAGCTTCATCTTCTGATGTGAAGACAAAGGCAGCAATCGTAACTGATACTGGTGGTGTTGATGACAAATCATTCAACCAATCAGCTTGGGAAGGTTTGCAAGACTGGGGTAAAGAACACAATCTTTCAAAAGATAAAGGTTTTACTTACTTCCAATCAACAAGTGAAGCTGACTACGCTAACAACTTGCAACAAGCTGCTGGAAGTTACAACCTAATCTTCGGTGTTGGTTTTGCCCTTAATAATGCAGTTAAAGATGCAGCAAAAGAGCACACTGATATCAACTATGTCTTGATTGATGATGTGATTAAAGACCAAAAAAATGTTGCTAGCGTAACTTTCGCTGATAATGAGTCAGGTTACCTTGCAGGTGTAGCTGCAGCAAAAACAACTAAAACAAAACAAGTTGGTTTTGTAGGTGGTATGGAGTCAGAAGTTATCTCTCGTTTTGAAGCAGGATTCAAGGCAGGTGTTGCGTCAGTAGACCCATCTATCAAAGTACAAGTTGACTACGCTGGTTCATTTGGTGATGCTGCGAAAGGTAAAACAATTGCAGCCGCACAATACGCAGCTGGTGCAGATATTGTTTACCAAGTAGCTGGTGGTACAGGTGCGGGTGTCTTTGCAGAAGCAAAATCACTCAACGAGAGCCGTCCTGAAAATGAAAAAGTTTGGGTTATCGGTGTTGACCGTGACCAAGAAGCAGAAGGTAAATACACTTCTAAAGATGGCAAAGAATCAAATTTTGTTCTTGCATCTACTTTGAAACAAGTTGGTACAACTGTAAAAGATATTTCTAACAAGGCAGAAAAAGGTGAATTCCCTGGCGGTCAAGTGATCGTTTACTCATTGAAAGATAAAGGGGTTGACTTGGCAGTAACAAACCTTTCAGAAGAAGGTAAAAAAGCTGTTGAGGATGCAAAAGCTAAAATCCTTGATGGAAGCGTAAAAGTTCCTGAAAAATAATGGATGGAAGTCATTTCTTAGGAAGCGGCCCTCGGCCGCTTTTTTAAGAGTTGAGACAAAGTCATTTTGTCTCAGTAAAGCTTGCTACTAGAGAGACTAGCAAGTTTTATTGAAATAAAATAAGACTCTGAAAGGAAGAGCACATGGCACACGAAAATGTCATTGAGATGCGTGATATTACCAAGGTGTTTGGTGAATTTGTTGCCAACGACAAAATCAACCTGCACCTACGAAAAGGTGAAATTCATGCACTTTTAGGAGAAAATGGGGCTGGAAAGTCCACACTCATGAACATGTTAGCAGGGCTTCTTGAACCAACCAGTGGTGAAATTGCGGTTAACGGTCAAGTTGTCAATCTCGATTCACCATCTAAAGCAGCTAGCTTGGGAATCGGAATGGTTCACCAGCACTTTATGTTGGTAGAAGCCTTCACAGTGGCTGAAAACATTATTTTAGGTAGTGAATTAACTAAAAATGGTGTATTAGATATCGCTGGAGCTATCAAAGAAATCAAGGCTCTTTCTGAACGTTATGGCTTAGCTGTTGATCCTTCTGCTAAAGTGGCAGACATCTCAGTTGGAGCCCAACAACGTGTAGAAATTTTAAAAACCCTTTATCGGGGGGCTGATATCCTTATCTTTGATGAACCAACGGCTGTCTTGACTCCATCAGAAATTGATGAGTTGATGGCTATTATGAAAAATCTTGTCAAAGAAGGAAAATCAATTATCTTGATTACCCACAAGTTGGACGAGATTCGAGCAGTTTCTGACCGCGTTACAGTTATCCGTCGTGGGAAATCAATTGAAACCGTCGAAATTGCAGGGGCTACCAATGCTGATTTAGCAGAAATGATGGTAGGTCGTTCTGTTTCCTTTAAAACAGAGAAGCAAGCCTCTCAACCAAAAGAAGTGGTCTTGTCTATTAAAGACTTGGTGGTCCATGAAAACCGCGGTGTCCCAGCTGTGAAAAATCTATCCTTGGATGTTCGTGCTGGAGAGATTGTTGGTATTGCAGGGATTGATGGAAATGGTCAGTCTGAACTGATTCAAGCCATCACAGGTCTTCGCAAGGTTGAATCTGGTAGCATTGAGCTAAAAGGAAATTCAATTGTAGGCTTGCACCCACGTCAGATTACAGAGTTGAGTGTGGGGCACGTTCCAGAAGACCGTCACCGTGATGGCTTGATTTTGGAAATGATGATTTCTGAAAATATTGTCCTTCAAACCTACTACAAAGAACCACATAGTAAAAATGGAATTTTGAACTATTCAAATATTACTTCTTATGCTAAAAAGCTAATGGAAGAGTTTGATGTTCGTGCTGCCAGTGAATTTGTTCCTGCAGCTGCACTCTCAGGAGGGAATCAACAAAAAGCAATTATTGCTCGTGAAATTGATCGAGATCCGGATCTCCTTATCGTCAGCCAGCCAACTCGTGGGTTGGATGTCGGTGCCATTGAATATATCCACAAACGCTTGATTGAAGAGCGTGATAATGGGAAGGCTGTCCTTGTTGTCAGCTTTGAATTGGATGAGATTTTAAACGTCTCAGACCGTATTGCCGTTATCCACGATGGTAAGATTCAAGGTATTGTATCACCAGAAACAACCAATAAGCAAGAACTTGGTGTCTTGATGGCTGGTGGAAACTTGGGAAAGGAGAAGAGTGATGTCTAAAAAATTACAACAAATTTCGGTTCCCTTGATTTCTGTCTTCCTAGGAATTTTACTTGGAGCCATTGTTATGTGGATCTTCGGTTATGATGCCATCTGGGGTTATGAAGAATTGTTCTATACAGCCTTTGGTAGCCTGCGTGGGATTGGGGAAATCTTCCGTGCCATGGGGCCTTTGGTCTTGATTGGTCTTGGTTTTGCTGTTGCTAGCCGAGCAGGTTTCTTTAACGTTGGACTTCCTGGTCAGGCTTTGGCAGGTTGGATTCTCAGTGGTTGGTTTGCCTTGTCGCATCCAGATATGCCACGTCCCTTGATGATTCTAGCGACTATCGTGATTGCCTTGATTGCTGGTGGGATTGTCGGAGCGATTCCAGGTATTCTTAGGGCCTATCTAGGGACGTCAGAGGTTATTGTAACCATCATGATGAACTACATTGTCTTGTATGTAGGGAATGCCTTTATCCATGCCTTTCCTAAAGATTTCATGCAAAGTACAGATTCAACCATTCGTGTTGGGGCTAATGCAACCTATCAGACACCTTGGTTGTCTGAGTTGACTGGTAACTCGCGGATGAATATTGGTATTTTCTTTGCCATCATTGCAGTTGCAGTTATTTGGTTCATGCTCAAGAAAACAACTCTTGGTTTTGAAATCCGTGCGGTTGGTCTTAATCCACATGCTTCAGAATATGCTGGTATTTCTGCCAAGCGGACTATCATCCTATCAATGATTATTTCAGGTGCCTTGGCAGGTCTTGGTGGAGCTGTTGAAGGGCTTGGAACCTTCCAGAACGTCTATGTTCAAGGATCGTCATTAGCTGTCGGGTTTAACGGGATGGCGGTTAGTCTGCTTGCGGCCAACTCACCAATTGGTATTCTCTTTGCAGCCTTCCTATTTGGTGTTCTCCAAGTTGGAGCTCCTGGTATGAATGCGGCGCAGGTACCGTCTGAGCTTGTCAGCATTGTAACAGCGTCTATTATCTTCTTTGTCAGTGTTCATTACCTTATCGAACGCTTTGTCAAACCGAAAAAACAAGTTAAAGGAGGTAAGTAAAGATGTCTATTACAACCTTGCTCACCCTCTTGGTGTCTTCTATGCTGATTTACTCAGCACCCCTCATCTTTACAAGTATCGGTGGTGTTTTCTCTGAACGTGGTGGTGTGGTAAACGTCGGCCTGGAAGGAATTATGGTTATGGGTGCCTTTTCTGGAGTTGTCTTTAACCTTGAATTTGCAGAACAATTTGGAGCAGCAACTCCTTGGTTATCCTTGCTTGTAGCAGGATTGGTAGGTGGCCTCTTCTCTATCATCCACGCAGCAGCGACGGTTCATTTCCGTGCAGACCATGTTGTCAGCGGTACGGTATTGAACTTGATGGCGCCAGCCTTGGCTGTTTTCTTGGTTAAAGTTCTTTATAACAAAGGACAAACCGACAACCTAAGTCAGACTTTTGGACGCTTTGATTTCCCAGTCTTGGCCAATATCCCAGTTATCGGTGATATCTTCTTCAAGTCAACTAGTCTACTTGGTTATCTGGCGATTGCCTTCTCCTTCCTTGCTTGGTTTATTCTCTTTAAGACTCGATTTGGTCTTCGTCTCCGCTCTGTAGGTGAGCACCCACAAGCAGCTGATACTTTGGGAATCAATGTCTATAAGATGAGATATTTAGGGGTTATCATTTCAGGTTTCCTAGGTGGAATTGGAGGAGCGATTTATGCTCAATCAATCTCAGTTAACTTCTCAGTGACAACTATTGTTGGACCTGGATTTATCGCTCTTGCTGCGATGATTTTCGGAAAATGGAATCCAATTGGAGCCATGCTTTCTAGTCTTTTCTTTGGACTTTCACAAAGTTTGGCTGTTATCGGTTCTCAATTGCCGTTCCTACAAGGAGTGCCTGCGGTTTACCTTCAAATCGCACCTTATGTTTTGACTATTTTGGTCTTGGCAGCCTTCTTTGGAAAAGCAGTTGCACCAAAAGCAGATGGTATCAACTATATCAAATCAAAATAAGCATACAAAAAAACGTCAGTTCTGTTTAAACTGGCGTTTTATTTTTTAGGATCTTGATGAGTTAAGTTTAATCCCCAAGGGACAAGATTTTCAGTTTTATTTTGGATGCGTGTGATATTATCCTTATGACGAATGATAATCAAGCTAGCGAGTGCTAGGATAATAGCGATGAAGAGAGGGTCGTAGTTACTCAGTATAAAACCAAAAAGTGGAAAGAGTAGAACTCCGATGACGGCTGCGATAGATGCTGTGACACTAGACAGCGAAATCATACTACCAAGATAGAGGGTTCCAAAGAAAACAACTGCAAGGTAGAGACAGAAGACAGGCGCAAATCCGAAAATCACACCAGCACTAGTTGCGACAGCCTTGCCTCCCTTAAATCCTGCAAAGATAGGGAAAGTATGGCCAATAACAGCTAAAAGTCCAAAGATGAGAGGCGAAACGCCTTGTAGATGAAAAATAATTGGAAGAAGTGTTGCTAGGGTTCCTTTGAAAAAGTCAATCACAAAGGTTGTTATACCTGCTTTCTTGCCTAAAATGCGGAAGGTATTGGTTGTTCCTGTGTTACCAGAACCATGCTCTCGCAGATTGATTTGAAAGAATACTTGTCCAATCCAGAGACCAGATGGAATCGAACCCAGCAGATAGGCTAGGATTAATAAAACTATTGTAATCATACTCCTATTATATCATGAAATGGAGCAGAAAGGCAGAGAATCTCTTCTGAAATTGTCACAGCGGAGAAAGAAAAATTTTGCAAAATCCTTAGAAAACCTGTAGAATAGTAAAGATGAACGAATAGGAGGTTCCTTGTGTCAAAAAAGGAAATCGATATTAACAATTATAATGATGATGCCATACAGGTGCTAGAAGGGTTGAATGCGGTCCGTAAACGTCCAGGTATGTATATTGGATCGACCGATGGGGCAGGTCTCCATCATCTCGTCTGGGAAATCGTCGACAATGCAGTCGATGAGGCCTTGTCTGGATTTGGTGATCGTATTGATGTCACCATCAATAAAGACGGAAGTTTGACTGTGCAAGACCATGGTCGTGGGATGCCGACGGGTATGCACGCTATGGGAATTCCAACAGTTGAGGTTATCTTTACCATTCTTCACGCTGGAGGGAAATTCGGTCAGGGGGGCTACAAGACATCTGGTGGTCTCCACGGGGTCGGTTCTTCCGTTGTTAACGCTCTTTCTAGCTGGTTAGAAGTTGAAATCACCCGTGATGGGGCAATCTACAAGCAACGTTTTGAAAATGGTGGAAAACCTGTCACGACTTTGAAGAAAATCGGTACAGCGCCCAAGTCTAAAACAGGTACTAAAGTTACGTTTATGCCTGATGCAACCATCTTTTCTACGACAGACTTCAAGTACAATACCATTTCAGAGCGCCTCAATGAATCCGCTTTTCTCTTGAAAAATGTGACCTTGTCTTTGACGGACAAACGAACAGATGAAGCGATTGAGTTCCACTATGAAAATGGGGTGCAGGACTTTGTTTCTTATCTGAACGAAGACAAGGAAACCTTGACACCAATTCTCTACTTTGAAGGGGAAGATAATGGTTTCCAAGTGGAAGTTGCCCTTCAGTATAATGATGGATTTTCAGATAACATTCTGTCCTTTGTCAATAACGTTCGTACCAAGGACGGTGGAACGCATGAGACAGGACTCAAGTCTGCCATTACCAAAGTCATGAATGACTATGCGCGTAAGACAGGTCTTCTCAAGGAAAAAGATAAAAACCTTGAAGGTTCCGACTATCGTGAGGGATTAGCAGCCGTTCTTTCTATCCTTGTTCCTGAAGAACATTTGCAGTTTGAAGGTCAGACAAAGGACAAACTAGGAAGCCCACTGGCTCGTCCCGTTGTGGATGGAATTGTGGCTGATAAGTTGACTTTCTTCCTCATGGAAAATGGGGAACTAGCCTCTAATCTTATTCGCAAGGCTATCAAGGCCCGTGATGCCCGTGAAGCAGCACGTAAAGCGCGTGATGAAAGCCGAAATGGTAAGAAAAATAAGAAAGATAAGGGCTTGTTGTCGGGTAAATTAACGCCAGCCCAGTCTAAGAATCCAGCTAAGAATGAACTCTATCTAGTCGAGGGAGATTCTGCCGGAGGTTCTGCCAAACAAGGCCGTGACCGCAAGTTCCAGGCTATTCTACCTCTTCGTGGTAAGGTTATCAATACAGCCAAGGCCAAGATGGCGGATATCCTCAAAAATGAAGAAATTAACACCATGATTTATACCATCGGTGCGGGTGTCGGAGCAGACTTCTCCCTTGAAGATGCCAACTATGACAAGATCATTATCATGACCGATGCGGATACAGATGGTGCCCATATCCAGACCTTGCTCTTGACATTTTTCTATCGCTATATGCGTCCGCTAGTTGAGGCGGGACATGTCTATATCGCCCTTCCACCTCTTTATAAGATGTCCAAAGGAAAAGGCAAGAAAGAAGAAGTGGCCTACGCTTGGACGGACGGAGAACTAGAGGAGCTCCGTAAGCAGTTTGGTAAAGGTGCTACCCTCCAACGCTACAAAGGTCTTGGTGAAATGAATGCGGACCAACTCTGGGAAACAACCATGAACCCAGAAACCCGCACCCTCATCCGTGTTACGATTGAAGACCTAGCACGTGCAGAACGTCGTGTCAATGTCCTTATGGGTGATAAGGTCGAACCACGTCGTAAGTGGATTGAGGATAATGTCAAGTTTACGCTTGAAGAAGCGACTGTGTTTTAAGTCGGTTTTTAACGAATGGGTATTAACATGAGAACTGAAACAGAAATACTCGATATTCTGATAAAGACAGCTAAAAATTTGAAAGTCAAAGCTGTCGCCATGTCTGGTTCGCGAGCATGTCTAAAAGCTCCAAAAGATGAATTTCAAGACTACGATGTGGTCTATATTGTGGATGATTTGGATAATCTGACGAGTGACCTTTCTTGGTTGACCTATTTCGGGGGACGCATTATCGAGCAAGAAGTTAGTCTTGGTAATCGTCGTCTCTATCTCATGCTCTTTGAAGATGGCAATCGTATCGATTTGACCCTCTGCCCTAAAGAACACATTCAAGAATGGGTGGATAGTGAAGCAGGATTCACTGTTTTAGAAGATGAGAAGGGCTTGTTTGAGTCATATTCTCCCAGTCCAAAGCGTTTCTGGATACATCCAGCTACTGAGACAGATTTTGAAAAAGCCTGTAATGAATTTTGGTGGGTTTCCGCCTATGTAGTCAAGGGAATTTGTCGTAATCAGCTCATCTACGCGACGGATCATCTCTATGGTATTTGTCAGCAAGAGTTGTTGAAGGTCTTAGCTTGGCAGGTCGCAAGTGATAAGGGAACAGTAGACGTCGGCAAGAATAATAAGTATCTTTTTAACTACTTACCTGCTGAGCAAAAGAAGGAATTCTCAGATTTGCTTGATTTTTCAGGTATAGAAAAACTTACCCAATCCTTGTACGCTACAATGAAACTGTTCCATCAAGAGGCTCAGTACCTTGCTCAAAAAATGGGATTTGACTATGATAAAGAAGTAGCTGAGAGAATGATTCAGTATGCTGAGGAGAGATTGAAGATGTTTGGGAATAATAAAAATGATTAAAGAAAAAATAAGGATTAGAATTATATTTTTTTAAAATTTAAAAAATCGATTCTAAAGTAATAAAAATCTTTAAAATAAGAAGAAAGAGGACTAATTTTATGGTTGCAAATTTAACCGGACGTGAGATAGTCATAGTGGATAGATGTGGTAACATTATAAAAACATTTCCCCCATGCTTAACAGAGGAGCCAATGAGAGCTGAGGTAACATTAAGAAGACAAAAAAAAATTGACGGAGTTAAGTTGTCAAAGTTATTTTATAAGATTAATATTACTGATGACGAAATTAATGAACTGATACGAAAATATGATGGGATAATAGTATCTAAGATAACAGCTGAGTGTTTAAAGGATAGAGGGTATCGCGAAAACATTTATATTACAGGTAGAAAGTTTTATGAGAGTGGTGAATTTATTGGTGTAAAGGAACTTTGTATTTTATGAAAGAAGATTACTACATATACAAGATTAGGAAGTTGAGAAAATTTGTTGAATACTATTTTCTACAGAAATTTTTGTCAAGCCAAATCGTCCCTTTGTATCTTAACTGAACACCTTTTCCATAAAATCTACTCTACATTCTTTGAAAGGAGTTGAACACGCCCTAAATGCTGTGTGAAAAAGATAAATTCTCTTACGAGCATCGCTCGCTTTAAGAATTTCCTATTTTCACTTTGCATTTTACGGGCTTAGTATCCTATGTCTAACATTCAAAATATGTCCCTGGAGGACATCATGGGAGAGCGCTTTGGTCGCTACTCCAAATACATTATTCAAGACCGGGCTTTGCCAGACATTCGTGATGGCTTGAAGCCGGTTCAGCGCCGCATTCTTTATTCGATGAATAAGGATGGCAATACCTTTGACAAGAGTTACCGTAAGTCGGCCAAGTCTGTTGGGAATATCATGGGGAATTTCCACCCACACGGTGACAGCTCTATCTATGATGCTATGGTTCGTATGTCTCAGGATTGGAAAAATCGTGAGATTCTAGTTGAAATGCACGGTAATAACGGTTCTATGGACGGGGATCCGCCTGCGGCCATGCGTTATACCGAGGCGCGTTTGTCAGAGATTGCTGGCTACCTTCTTCAAGATATCGAGAAAAAGACCGTTCCTTTTGCTTGGAACTTTGACGATACAGAGAAAGAGCCGACAGTCTTGCCAGCAGCCTTTCCAAATCTATTGGTTAATGGTTCGACTGGGATTTCGGCTGGATATGCTACGGACATTCCACCACATAATTTGGCCGAAGTTATCGATGCGACAGTCTACATGATTGATCATCCAACTGCCAAGGTGGACAAACTCATGGAATTCTTGCCTGGACCAGACTTCCCGACTGGAGGGATTATCCAGGGTCGTGATGAAATCAAGAAGGCTTACGAAACTGGGAAAGGGCGCGTGGTTGTTCGTTCTAAGACTGAGATTGAAAAGCTAAAAGGTGGTAAGGAACAAATTGTTATTACTGAGATTCCTTATGAAATCAACAAGGCCAATCTAGTCAAGAAAATCGATGATGTTCGTGTCAATAACAAGGTGGCAGGTATTGCTGAGGTTCGTGATGAGTCTGACCGTGACGGTCTTCGTATCGCGATTGAGCTCAAGAAAGACGCCAATACGGAGCTTGTTCTCAACTATTTATTCAAATACACAGACCTGCAAATCAACTACAACTTTAACATGGTGGCGATTGACAATTTCACACCTCGTCAGGTTGGGATTGTTCCAATCCTGTCTAGCTACATCGCTCACCGTCGTGAAGTGATTTTGGCACGTTCCCGCTTTGACAAGGAAAAGGCCGAAAAACGTCTCCATATCGTGGAAGGTTTGATTCGTGTTATCTCTATTTTGGATGAAGTCATTGCTCTTATCCGTACTTCTGAGAACAAGGCTGACGCCAAGGAAAACCTCAAAGTCAGCTATGGTTTTACAGAGGAGCAGGCTGAGGCCATCGTTACCTTGCAACTGTATCGTTTGACCAATACGGATGTCGTTGTCTTGCAGGAAGAAGAAGCAGAGCTTCTTGAAAAGATTGCCATGCTTGCGGCTATTATCGGTGATGAACGGACTATGTATAATCTCATGAAGAAAGAGCTTCGTGAGGTCAAGAAGAAATTTGCGACTCCACGTTTGAGTACTTTAGAAGACACAGCAAAAGCAATCGAGATTGATACAGCTAGTCTGATTGCTGAGGAAGATACCTATGTCAGCGTGACCAAGGCAGGTTACATCAAGCGTACCAGCCCGCGTTCCTTTGCGGCTTCCACTCTGGAAGAAATTGGCAAACGTGATGATGACCGTTTGATTTTTGTTCAATCTGCCAAGACCACCCAGCATCTTTTGATGTTCACAACTCTTGGAAATGTCATTTATCGACCAATTCATGAATTGGCTGATATTCGTTGGAAGGATATCGGTGAGCATCTGAGTCAGACCGTTACAAACTTTGAAACTAACGAAGAAATCCTTTATGTGGAAGTCGTGGATCAGTTTGATGATGCGACAACCTACTTTGCGGCGACTCGTTTCGGTCAAATAAAGCGTGTAGAACGCAAAGAATTCTCTCCATGGCGAACCTACAAGTCTAAGTCTGTCAAGTATGCTAAGCTCAAAGACGATACAGACCAGATTGTAGCAGTGGCTCCGATTAAACTAGATGATGTTCTTTTGATTAGCCAAAATGGTTATGCCCTTCGTTTCAATATCGAAGAGGTTCCAGTTGTCGGTGCTAAGGCTGCAGGTGTCAAGGCTATGAATTTGAAAGCAGATGATGTCCTCCAATCTGCCTTTATCTGTAACACTTCATCATTCTATCTCTTGACCCAGCGTGGAAGTTTGAAACGTGTTTCCATCGAGGAAATTCCAGTAACCAGCCGTGCCAAACGAGGACTACAAGTCTTGCGTGAGTTAAAAAACAAACCGCACCGTGTCCTTTTGGCTGGTGCAGTTGCAGAGCAAGGATTTGTTGGTGATCTCTTCAGTACAGAGGCGGACAGGAATGACCAAACTCTGGTTATCCAATCCAATAAAGGAAGGACCTATGAAAGCCGATTAAAAGACTTGAACCTATCAGAACGAATAAGTAACGGTAGCTTTATATCCGATACCATTTCAGATGAAGAAGTTTTTGATGCTTATCTTCAGGAAGCTTATACAGAACTTGAATCTAAGAAATGATAAAAAACAATGAAAAGCTTTTCATTAAGAAATTTCTTAAGCTATAGATTTAAGAGTTGAATTTGATTATATATACAAAAACGAACAGTGCTGATTCCCAACTGATAGGGACTCAATCCTGTTCGTTTTCTTGTCTTTATTGGTATAGACCGCCTGGTATTTAATTGTGAAATTATTAATATGTGGTCAATTATTCAAGCTAGATTAATAAAAAAATAATATTTTTTAAGAAAACGATTGCGCATATATTATTTTTATGTTATACTTTTATTGTTTCAAGAAAGCGCGTTCAAGAAATAGTTGGTTTTAATATAAAAGGAGTTTTGTATGTCTCAAAATAAACAAGATAAAGGATTTCGTTTTTCTATTCGTAAACGTAGTGTTGGAGTATGTGGTGTTGCCATTGCAACATTTTTGCTAGGTTCTGGCCTTGTATTTCAAACAAATGTAGTAAAAGCAACAGAGCCAAGCGTTGCTGCAGTTGCTGGTGAAAATATTGCTGCA
>NZ_AJJL01000020.1 GCF_000257905.1 Streptococcus mitis SK579 | reverse complement strand
GTTGCACCAGTGACACCTGATATGCCAGTCAAACCTGATACTAATGGAGCTAAGTCAAATGATTCTCAAAATGTATTGCCAAATACAGGAACAGAATCAAATGCTGCTCTTGCATCTCTAGGACTTCTTGGACTATTGAGTGGATTTGGACTTGTAGCTCGTAAGAAAAAAGAAGACTAAAAATTTAGTCAGATGAACATTCATTCTTTTGTGTTTTAACAACGAACTAGATTGATTCTGATAGTTGTTTTATCCATAAAATACAAAGAATGATTAGATAAAGAAAGCGAACAATGCTAGGATTTTGTTAAACGGAATTCTAAGTATTGTTCGCTTTTTGTGGTATAATAAGACTATGCAGAACAAACCAACATCAGCCTATGTGCACATCCCATTTTGTACCCAGATTTGTTATTATTGTGACTTTTCAAAAGTTTTCATCAAAAATCAGCCGGTAGATAGCTATTTGGAGCATCTGTTAGAAGAGTTTCAATCTTATGATATTCAAAGGTTGAGAACCCTCTATATCGGTGGTGGTACACCAACAGCCCTTTCAGCTCCGCAACTGGAGGTGTTATTGCAGGGCTTGACTAAAAACATGGACTTGTCTGCCTTGGAAGAATTGACCATTGAAGCCAATCCAGGGGACTTGGATGAGGATAAGATTGCGGTGTTGAAGAATTCGCCTGTCAATCGTGTTTCGCTAGGTGTACAGACTTTTGATGACAAGATGCTGAAAAAGATTGGGCGAAGTCATTTGGAGAAAGATATTTATGAAAATATCGACCGTCTGAAACTGGCTGGATTTGACAATATCTCTATCGATTTGATTTATGCACTGCCTGGTCAGACTATGGAGCAGGTCAAAGACAATGTGGCTAAGGCCATTGGGCTGAATATTTCCCATATGAGTTTGTATAGCTTGATTTTAGAAAACCATACAGTCTTTATGAATCGTATGCGACGAGGGAAATTGCCTCTGCCTAAGGAGGAACTGGAGGCTGAGATGTTTGAGTACATTATCACAGAGCTGAATCGAGCTGGTTTTGAGCATTATGAGATTTCTAATTTCTCCAAACCCGGTTTTGAAAGTCGCCACAATCTCATGTACTGGGACAATGCTGAATACTATGGAATCGGTGCTGGGGCATCTGGCTATGTCAATGGCGTGCGCTATAAAAACCATGGTCCGATTCGTCATTATCTGAGTGCAGTTGAAGAGGGCAATGCTCGCATCACAGAAGAGCACCTGAGTCAAAAAGAGCAAATGGAAGAAGAAATGTTCCTGGGCCTTCGCAAGAAATCAGGGGTCTCTATGGCGCGATTTGAGAAAAAATTTGGACGGTCTTTTGATGAACTTTATGGAGAAGTTGTCAGAGACTTGGTTCAACAAGGTCTCATGCAAATAGAGGGTGACTGCGTACGTATGACAAAGAGAGGTCTCTTTTTGGGAGACACCGTAGCAGAACGATTTATTTTGGAGTAGGATCATGGGCTTAACTTATCAAATGAAAATGAAAATTCCTTTTGATATGGCTGATATGAACGGTCATATTAAACTTCCAGATGTGGTTTTGTTATCCCTACAAGTTTCAGGGATGCAGTCTATTGAACTAGGAGTCGGTGATAAGACTATTTTAGAAAACTATAATTTAGTCTGGATCATTGCAGGCTATGATATTGAGGTGATTCGTTTACCTCGTTTTGGGGAAGAAATTACCATCGAAACAGAAGCTTTGAGCTACAATCGACTTTTTTGCTACCGTCGCTTTACCATTTATGATGAAGCGGGGCAGGAGCTCATCCACATGATGGCGACCTTTGTTCTCATGGACCGAGACAGTCGAAAAGTTCATGCTGTTGAACCTGAGATTTTGGCCCCTTACCAGTCTGAGTTTGATAAAAAACTTATCCGTGGTCCGAAGTACGAGTCCTTGGAAGAGCCAATCAGCAAGGATTACCATGTCCGTTTTTACGATTTAGATATGAATGGTCATGTCAATAGCAGTAAATACTTAGACTGGATTTTTGAGGTCATGGGAGCGGACTTTTTGACCCACTATATTCCAAAGAGAATCAACCTCAAGTATGTCAAGGAAGTTCGACCAGGTGGGGTGATTACATCGGCTGTTGAACGGACTGGACTGGAAAGCAAGCATGAGATTACAAGCGACGGTTCTACCAATGCCCAAGCAATTATCACTTGGCAAGAAATAAAAAAGGATTAGGGAGAGATAGATGAAATATAAAGGCTATTTAATTGATCTAGACGGAACTATTTATAAGGGGAGAGACCGAATTCCAGCAGGGGAGGCTTTTGTCCATGAATTGCAAAAGCGGGACATCCCTTATCTTTTTGTGACCAACAATACAACCCGCACTCCAGAGAGTGTTCAAGAAATGTTGGCTCAGAATTTTAATATCGATACGCCAAAGTCGACTGTCTACACAGCGACTTTGGCGACTATCGACTATATGAACGACTTGGGGCTTGAAAAGACCGTCTATGTCATCGGAGAAGCAGGACTCAAGGAAGCCATCAAGGTGGCTGGATATGTGGAAGACAAGGAAAATCCTGCCTATGTGGTAGTAGGTCTGGACTGGCAGGTCGACTATGAAAAATTTGCGACAGCAACTCTTGCGATTCAAAAGGGAGCTCACTTTATCGGAACCAACCCTGACCTCAACATCCCGACAGAACGCGGTCTTTTGCCTGGTGCTGGTTCACTGATAACTCTGCTTGAAGTGGCAACACGAGTGAAGCCTGTTTATATCGGGAAACCAAATGCCATCATTATGGATAAGGCGGTTGAGCACTTAGGTTTGGAACGTGAAGAGTTAGTCATGGTCGGAGATAATTACCTGACTGATATCCGGGCTGGGATTGATAATGACATTCCAACGCTCTTGGTGACGACAGGTTTTACCAAGGCAGAAGAAGTAGCAGACCTGCCAATCGCACCGACTCATGTGGTTTCTAGCCTTGCGGAGTGGAACTTTGATGAAAACTAAACTGACCTTTTGGGGATCTATGCTCTTTCTCTTCTCTCTTTCAATCCTGCTGACCATTTATCTAGCTTGGATTTTCTATCCGTTTGAAATTCAGTGGCTGAACTTAACGAATCGGGTCTATTTAAAACCAGAAACTATTCAGTATAACTTTCATATCTTGATGAATTACCTGACCAATCCTTTTAGTCAGGTTCTAGATATGCCAGATTTTCGTTCATCAGCAGCTGGGCTACATCACTTTGCGGTGGTCAAGAATCTCTTTCACTTGGTACAGCTAGTTGGCCTAGTGACACTGCCCAGTTTCTATTTCTTTGTCAATAGGATTGTGAAAAAGGGCTTTTTGTCTCTATTTAGTAAGGGGCTTCTGGCTCTAGTAGTCTTGCCTTTACTGATTGGACTTGGGGGAGTTTTGATTGGTTTTGATCAATTCTTTACCCTTTTCCATCAAATTCTCTTTGTGGGAGATGATACCTGGCTTTTTGACCCAGCCAAGGATCCTGTTATTCTGATTTTACCAGAGACCTTCTTCCTCCATGCCTTCCTCCTCTTTTTCGCCCTCTATGAAAGCTTTTTTGCCTATCTTTATCTGAAAAGTCTTAGGAAGTGAAACGAAAGCTGTTTTTAATTTGTATATATAAACATGTATATCATTTGAAACCATCGTTAAGAGTGAATTAACTAATTCTGAATAGTATCAATCGTTCGCAAACAGTCTATTTTTCTTGAAAAATAGGCTTTTTTTCTAAAAATCGCTAGTCAAGCGCTTTATTTTTTTGTATAATAGAAGTAGCAAAGTATAGATAAGAAGAGAAAAGCATGATTACACTATTTCTATCACCGAGCTGTACATCATGTCGTAAGGCAAAGGCCTGGTTAGAAAAACATAAGGTGCCCTTTGAGGAGCACAATATTATGACCAGTCCCTTAACAAGAAAGGAATTGCAACACATTCTTTCCTTGACCGAAAATGGTACTGATGACATCATTTCAACTCGTTCAAAAATTTTTCAAAAATTAGATATTGATGTAGAAAGTATTTCGGTATCGGAATTGCTTCATTTGATTGAGCAGTACCCTAGTCTTTTGCGTCGCCCAATTATTATCGATGCCAAACGCATGCAGATCGGTTTTAATGAAGATGAGATTCGTGCTTTTCTCCCTCGTAGTTATCGTAAGCAAGAACTAAAAGAAGCAAGAATGAGAGCTGGTATTAGTTAATGAACAAACAGTATAGTTACCCACTAGATTTGTCGTGGAGCACTGAAGAACTTGCTTCAGTGCTTTCTTTTTTTAATGATGTTGAAGCTGCCTATGAAAGCAAGGTAGAGGCTAAAAAGTTACTAAACTCCTATAAGGGATTCAAATTGGTTGTGCCAAGCAAGAGTGAAGAGAAGCGTTTGGGACGAGAATTTGAAACGGTTAGTGGCTATTCGCTTTATCGAGCAGTTCAGGCTGCCAAGGAAAAAGGGGAAGGGAAGATTTCTCTTGGAAAGTAAATTTGAATTTGCCAAAGAGCTTGTTAAGAAGGCGGGCCAGTATATCCTTGACCATATGCAGGAAGACTTGCGTGTTGAGACCAAGTCCTCTCCAACAGACTTGGTGACCAGGCTGGACAAGGAAGTTCAGGAACTCTTGGTTAGTGAGATTTTGTCCCGTTATCCTGAGGATAAGATTTGTGCTGAAGAGGGCTGTTTGCGAGCCTCGGTTCAAGAGGGCAAGGTTTGGGTCATTGATCCCATTGATGGTACCAATAATTTTGTGGCCCAGCAGGAAGATTTTGCTGTCATGATGGCTTATTTTGAAAATGGTCAGGGGCAGTTTGGACTGATTTATGATGTGGTCAAAGGGGATTGTTATCACGGTGGTGGTAAGTTTCCAGTTTGTCTAAATGATCAGCCCCTAGCTCCCTTTAAAGCAAAACCACTTGGAGATTTTCTCATTGCAGGAAATAGTGGTATGCTGGAAACCAATGAATGGGGGCTGGCTGATTTGAGTCGAGCGGTTCTTGGTGTACGTGTCTATGGGAGTGCGGCCATTAGTTTTGCCAAGATTTTGTCAGGGCGTTTGTTGACCTATGTTACTTATCTGCAACCATGGGATTATGCTGCCGCTAGTATTTTAGGAGAAGGTCTAGGCTATCGGGTGGTGACCCTATCTGGTGAACCGCTTGATTTTCAAAGCAGACAACCGGTCATGATGCTACCTCTTGAGATGCAGGAGGAAATTCAGTCCTATATTTACGAAAGGAAAAGAACTTAAATGCAATTTCCAGAAGGATTTGTTGAAAAATATGAAGAGATACTAGGAGATGAGGCAAGAGATTTTCTTGCCTCTTTTGAGGAGGAAGCGGTTTCGGCCTTTCGGATCAATCCTTTAAAAGAAGTGCAAGCTTTATTTTCTGATCCTATTCCTCAAACCCCTTGGGGCCACTATGGGAAGGTTTCAGGAAAATCGCCTGAGCATGCTACTGGTTTAGTTTATTCGCAAGAACCCGCTGCTCAAATGGTGGCTCAGGTAGCCCAACCCAGTCCTGGAATGAAGGTCTTGGATTTGGCCGCTGCTCCAGGTGGTAAATCAACTCAGCTAGCAGCCTATTTAGCAGGAGAGGGTCTCCTTGTTTCCAACGAAATCTCAAGTAAACGGGCTAAGATTTTAGTAGAAAATATGGAGCGCTTTGGAGCGACAAATGTCGTGGTGACCAATGAATCTGCCGACCGCTTGGCCAAGGTCTTTAAAGGCTATTTTGACCTTATTGTCCTTGATGCCCCTTGCTCTGGTGAAGGAATGTTCCGTAAGCAGCCAGATGCTATGGATTATTGGAGTCTCGATTATCCGAGTCAATGTGCTAGCTTACAAAGAGAAATTCTAGCAGCTGCGGTGACCATGTTAGCTGAGGGCGGTCGTCTGGTTTATTCAACTTGTACTTGGGCACCTGAGGAAAACGAAGAGATTGTCAATTGGTTGTTGGATGAGTATGATTTTGACTTGTTGCCAGTTGAGCATATCAATGGAATGGTAGCTGGTATTGACCTGCCAGAAACAGCTCGGATGTATCCTCATCATTTTAAGGGAGAAGGACAGTTTGTAGCCCATCTACAGTTTAAAGGTGAAAATCTAGCACCAAAATGTAAGGCAAGTAAAAGCAATCTCAGCCGAGAACAACTTACTTTGTGGCAGGAATTTGCCCAAAAACACCTTAAAATCAATCTACCGGGTATCTTGCAGTCTTTTGGAGACCAGCTTTATCTCTTGCCAGAACTTTTGCCAGATTTAGGGAAGCTCAAGATTGCTCGCAATGGCCTGCATCTGGGTACCTTTAAGAAGAAACGCTTTGAGCCCAGTTTTGCTCTTGGCCTAGCCTTGAAACCGAGTCAGGTCAAACAGTCCGTTGAAATTGATCAAGAAGGGTTTGTGAAGTATGTGGCTGGAGAAACAGTTCAGCTGGCTGAAAGTCTGCCAAATGGTTGGTACCAAGTTTTGGTTCAGGGTAATGGTTTGGGCTTTGCTAAGGTGACTGGAAATGTTTTGAAAAATTATTTTCCAAAAGGCCTCAGATTCAAGTGAAAATGCTAGTCAAAGTAGCTTGTCTATGTTATAGTGGAAGTATGGATTTTTTCAAATTGTCTTTCATTTTCAGTCAAAATTGGTGGAGAAGGTAACTGAGTAAATTTCTTGTAAAACCAAGCTAGCAACGTCAGTTGGCTCCCAATTTTCAAAAAGAAAAACATAAATAAATAGTTGAAAAAATTCACAGCATTCACCATTATTTTCAAGGAGAAAAACAGTGAAAAAAAGGAAAAAACTCGCTCTATCCCTTGCGGCTCTTTTGCTAGCAGGTTCTTTGGCGGGATGTGCTAGCTGGATTGATCGTGGGGAATCCATGACAGCTGTTGGTTCAACGGCTCTTCAGCCTTTGGTCGAAGCAGCAGCAGATGAATTTGGCTCTCTGCACGTTGGGAAAACAGTCAACGTCCAAGGTGGAGGATCTGGTACAGGTCTGTCTCAGGTTCAATCTGGAGCCGTTGATGTAGGAAATTCAGACGTATTTGCCGAGGAAAAAGACGGTATCAACGCCTCAGCCCTAGTGGACCACAAGGTTGCTGTAGCAGGCTTGGCGGTGATTGTGAACAAGGAAGTTGATGTTGAAAATCTGACAACTGAACAACTCCGTAGCATCTTCACAGGTCAAGTGACCAACTGGAAAGAGGTCGGTGGAAAAGACCTAGCCATTTCTATTATCAACCGTGCGGCAAGTTCTGGTTCGCGTGCAACCTTTGATAGTGTTATCATGGATGGCCAATCTGCCGTGCAGAGTCAAGAACAGGATTCAAATGGGATGGTCAAAAACATTGTTTCCCAGACACCAGGAGCCATTTCTTACCTAGCTTTTGCCTATGTGGATGACTCAGTTAAACGCATGAAGTTGAACGGCTATGAGCCGATTGCAGAAAATGTTACAACCAATAACTGGCCTTTGTGGTCTTATGAACACATGTATACCCTAGGTCAGCCAAATGAATTGGTGGCAGAATTTCTCAACTTTGTCCTCTCAGATGAAGCACAAAGCGGAATCGTTAAGGGAATGGGCTATATTTCTGTCAAGGAAATGAAGGTTGAAAAAGATGCTGTTGGAACAGTGACAGCACTAGAAGGGAGTCACTAATGAATCAAGAAGAATTAGCTAAAAAATTACTTTCTCCCTCAAAGAACTCTCGTCTAGAGAAACTAGGAAAAGGCTTGACCTTTGCCTGTCTGTCTTTGATTGTCATTATTGTGGCTATGATTTTAATCTTCGTAGCCCAAAAAGGCTTGTCGACCTTCTTTGTCAATGGAGTCAATCTCTTTGATTTCCTCTTTGGACAAACTTGGAATCCTTCAGGTAAACAATTTGGTGCCCTTCCCATGATTTTAGGTTCCTTTATTGTCACAATTCTATCAGCCCTTATCGCAACTCCTTTTGCCATTGGAGCGGCGGTCTTTATGACCGAAGTCTCACCAAAAGGTGCTAGAATCTTGCAACCAGCTATTGAATTGCTTGTCGGTATCCCTTCCGTCGTGTATGGATTTATCGGTTTGCAGGTCGTAGTTCCCTTTGTCCGCAGTGTTTTTGGTGGAACTGGTTTTGGGATTTTGTCAGGTATTTTCGTTCTCTTTGTCATGATTTTACCGACAGTAACCTTTATGACAACGGATAGCTTGCGTGCGGTGCCTCGTCATTACCGCGAAGCTAGTTTGGCTATGGGGGCAACTCGTTGGCAAACTATCTGGCGCGTGACCTTGAAGGCGGCGCGTTCAGGGATTTTCACAGCGGTGGTCTTTGGGATGGCGCGTGCCTTTGGTGAGGCCTTGGCCATTCAGATGGTGGTCGGAAACTCAGCCGTTGTCCCAACTTCATTGACAACACCTGCCGCGACCTTGACCTCTGTTTTGACCATGGGTATCGGAAATACCGTTATGGGAACAGTTGACAATAACGTTCTCTGGTCACTGGCCTTAGTCTTGCTTTTGATGAGTTTGGCCTTCAACAGTGTGATTAAATTGATTACGAAAGAAAGAGGAAAGAAAAACTATGCACGCTAAGAAATTAGATAAAATTGCAACAGCTGTCCTCTACTCGATTGCAGGAATCATCGTTGCCATCTTGGCATCATTGATTCTTTATATCTTGGTTCGTGGTTTGCCCCACATCTCTTGGTCTTTCTTGACTGGCAAATCATCTTCTTACCAAGCAGGTGGAGGGATTGGAATTCAGCTCTATAATTCCTTCTTCCTTTTGGTTATTACCTTGATTATCTCTGTGCCCTTGTCTATGGGGGCTGGGATTTTCCTAGCCGAATATGCTAAAAAAGGTCCTGTGACCAATTTTGTCAGAACCTGTATTGAAATCTTGTCTTCACTGCCATCTGTGGTTGTTGGTCTCTTTGGTTACTTAATTTTTGTAGTTCAGTTTGAGTATGGATTTTCAATCATTTCAGGTGCCTTGGCCTTGACAGTCTTTAACTTGCCTCAGATGACTCGAAATGTTGAGGACAGTTTGAAACACGTTCACCATACGCAACGTGAGGCTGGTCTGGCTCTTGGAATTTCTCGTTGGGAGACAGTGGTCCATGTGGTCATTCCAGAAGCCCTTCCAGGCATTGTGACTGGAGTCGTCTTGGCCTCTGGTCGTATCTTTGGTGAGGCTGCTGCCCTTATCTATACAGCAGGACAATCCGCTCCAGCCCTTGACTGGTCTAACTGGAATATTCTCAGTGTGACCAGCCCAATCTCTATCTTCCGTCAAGCAGAAACTTTGGCTGTCCACATTTGGAAAGTCAACAGTGAAGGTACTATTCCTGATGGCACCATCGTATCAGCAGGTTCTGCAGCCGTGCTCCTGATCTTTATCCTCATCTTTAACTTTGGAGCTCGCAAACTCGGAAGCTACCTACATAAGAAATTAACCGCTGCCTAAAGGAGAAGCCATGTCAAAATATAATTGGGATGAAAAGCATATCATCACCTTTCCTGAAGAGAAAGTGGCCCTCTCTACTAAGGATTTACATGTTTACTACGGTAAAAAAGAATCCATCAAGGGCATCGATATGCAATTTGAAAAGAATAAAATTACAGCCTTAATTGGCCCATCTGGATCAGGGAAATCGACCTACCTCCGCAGTCTCAACCGTATGAATGATACCATTGATATTGCTAAAGTCACAGGTCAAATTCTCTACCAAGGGATTGATGTCAACCGTCCAGAAATCAACGTTTATGAGATGCGTAAACACATCGGGATGGTATTCCAACGACCAAATCCCTTTGCCAAGTCTATCTACCGCAACATCACTTTTGCCCATGAACGTGCAGGTGTCAAGGACAAGCAGGTCTTGGATGAAATTGTGGAAACCTCTCTTCGTCAAGCAGCTCTCTGGGACCAGGTCAAAGATGACCTTCATAAGTCAGCCTTGACCCTATCTCAGCTGGTAAGATTGAGGAAACCTTGTATGGTCTAAAAGATAAATATACCATGCTCTTGGTTACGCGTTCTATGCAACAAGCCTCTCGTATTTCTGACAAGACAGGATTTTTCCTAGATGGAGATTTGATTGAGTTTAACGATACCAAGAAGATGTTCCTAAACCCACAACACAAGGAAACAGAAGATTATATTTCAGGAAAATTTGGATAAGGAGATAAATGATGTTACGTTCTCAATTTGAAGAAGATTTAGAGAAATTGCACAACCAGTTCTATGCTATGGGACAAGAAGTGTTATCCCAAATCAATCGTACAGTACGTGCCTTTGTCACGCATGACCGTGATTTGGCCAAGGAAGTCATTGAAGACGATGCAGAAGTAAACGAATACGAAGTGAAATTGGAGAAGAAATCATTTGAAATGATTGCCCTTCAACAACCAGTTTCTCAAGACTTGCGTACTGTTTTGACAGTCTTAAAAGCCGTATCTGACTTGGAACGTATGGGAGACCATGCTGTTTCCATTGCAAAAGCAGCCATTCGTATGAAGGGGGAACAACGTATCCCAGCTGTTGAAGAAGAAATCAAGAGAATGGGTCGCGATGTCAAGAATTTCGTCGAAGCAGCCCTTGAACTCTATCTGAATGGTTCAGTGGACCAAGCCTATGAAGTAGCAGCCATGGACGAAAAAATCAACCATTACTTTGATAGCATTCGTGAGTTGGCTACGGAAGAAATCAAGAAAAATCCAGATGCTATCGTTACAGGACGCGATTACTTCCAAGTGATTGCCTTTTTGGAACGTATTGGAGACTATGCCAAGAATATCTGTGAATGGGTTGTTTACTTTGAAACAGGTAAGATTGTTGAACTATAAAATAGATTCATTCTGTATAAAAAGGAGCTTGAAATCAACTGACAGCTCCTTTTATTGAATGAAAAAAATATTTTTGAGATAAAAATTCAAAAAACGCTTGACAAGTATCTTGAATAGCGTTATAATTATACAAAATTAACAGAGAGGTTGTTTATTTATGAAATCAAAAAAATGGATATTTGTTTTATGTAGCTTTCTTGCAAGCTTCTTCTTAGTGGCTTGCAAGTCGGGCTCTAACGGTTCTCAGTCAGCTGTTGAGGCCATTAAGCAAAAGGGAAAATTAGTTGTGGCGACCAGTCCTGATTATGCACCCTTTGAATTCCAATCCTTGGTTGACGGAAAAAATCAGGTAGTCGGTGCGGACATCGATATGGCCCAAGCTATCGCTGATGAACTTGGGGTTAAGTTGGAAATTTCAAGCATGAGTTTTGACAATGTCTTGACCAGTCTTCAAACTGGGAAGGCAGATCTAGCAGTTGCGGGAATTAGCGCTACTGACGAGAGAAAAGAAGTCTTTGATTTTTCAATCCCTTACTATGAAAACAAGATTAGTTTCTTGGTTCGTAAGGCTGATGTAGAAAAATACAAGGATTTAACCAGTCTTGAAAGTGCTAATATTGCAGCCCAAAAAGGGACTGTTCCAGAATCAATGGTCAAGGAACAATTGCCAAAAGCTCAATTGACTTCCCTAACCAATATAGGTGAAGCAGTCAATGAATTGCAGGCTGGAAAAGTAGATGCTGTTCACATGGATGAGCCTGTTGCGCTTAGCTATGCTGCTAAAAATGCCGACTTAGCTGTCGCAACTGTCAGCTTGAAGATGAAGGACGGCGAAGCTAATGCAGTTGCACTTAGAAAAAATAGTGCTGATTTGAAAGAAGTGGTAGACAAGGTCATCCAAAGACTCAAGGATGAAGGAACTTACCAAAGCTATCTTGAAAAAGCAGCAAGCCTAACAGAAGTTGAACAATAAGAAAAAGCAGAGTTGGAAGTTATTCCAATTCTGCTTTTAAATAGTTTAAAACATTTTCCAGATTATCTAAGGGCACTTTGGCAAATTGATAAGGGCAGGCATCCAAGTATGCCTTTTCAAAGAAGTCCAAGCCCAGTTGGCTGTGCTTGAGACTGGCAATTTTAGGGTATCGTCTGAGATCAAGCAATACACCATCGTGAAGAGGAAAATGAGGAAGAGGACAAGGTGTTTTGGTTAAACTTTTCTCGATTTGTTTTTGGTAAGCTTCCTGATTGGACAAGCGAGCCAGACGATTTTTTTCAAATAATTGACTGTCAATATAGAGTGATAAGGCCTTTTGCATGATGAGGTTGCTATCGTAGTCTAGGATATTTTTGTAGGCCACAAATGCTTCTTTGATAGCATTGGGCAGAATGAGTGCCGTAATTCGCAGGGCTGGAAAGAGGCTGGTTGAGAAGGACTTGATATAAATAACGCGCTCTTCTGTATCCAGATAGTGGAAGGTCTGGCCCTTCTTGGAGTCCAAATCCCCCAGATAATCGTCTTCGACGATATAAACACCATACTTAGCTGCTAAGTCAAGAATGGCTCGTTTGTCCTGTTCAGAATAGGAATGCCCCAGAGGATAGTGAAAACGAGGAATGGTATAGAAAAACTTAATTTTTCCTGTTTTGAAGTGACCTTCCAGCTCCTCCAAGTCAATGCCGTCAATACCTCGTTCGATCGTTTGATAGTCCAGACCTTGAGCAATCAAGAGGCGATTCATCCGATGGTAGGTCGGTTGTTCCACTAAGATTTCCTTTGCTTGGCTAGGAAAGGAAATTTGAGAGAGAATAAAAAGGGCTTGTTGGGTTCCAGAAGTCAGTACCAGTTGGTCAGCTTTGCAGTAGAGGGCTTGGTCAAAGAGCAGTTTATGAATGGATTGTCTTAAGTCTTCTAAACCTTCTTGGTTGTCATAGTAGTTGAAGAGGTAGTTTTCCCGGCCAATCAAGGTTTCATTGACACAGAGTCGGAAATCGTCATAGGCACTGGCATGTTCATCCGTAACCTCGATTTCAAGGTCCTGGTGTTGCCCTTGTTCTAGGACATAGTAGCCACTCTGGGGCTTGGCATAGAGGTATTGTTCGTGCCGTAATTCCAACAGGGCCCTCTGGATGGTGTCCTTGCTACAGTGGAAGTCAAGGCTCAGTTGACGAATGGAAGGCAGGCGGCTTCCCGTCGGAAAGCGTCCAGACTCGATACCATTTTTCAGATAGGAAACGACCTCTTGGTACTTGCTTTGTTTCTTCATTCCAGACCTCCCTTGATTTTGTTACATTGTACCTTTTTTTTTCCTTCTTGGCAATGTCTAGAGTGTTTCTCTCGTTCACATCTAGGGGCAAATGTGGTATACTTAGGAGTAAGATTTATAAAATAACATACAAGAAAGAGAATGGTTAAGAACGTGCAGGAACCAGTGAAATTATTTCAATACAATACCCTTGGAGCCTTGATGGCTGGCCTTTATGGTGGTACCATGACAGTAGGAGAATTGCTGGAGCATGGTGACCTTGGTTTGGGAACCTTGGATTCTATTGATGGGGAATTGATTGTCTTGGATGGCAAGGCTTATCAGGCCAAAGGCTCAGGAGATCAGCCAGAAATTGTGGAAGTATCACCAGATGCCCTTATTCCTTATGCAGCAGTAGTACCGCATCAGGCAGAGGTCATTTTCCGCCAGCGCTTTGAGATGACAGACAAGGAATTGGAAGAACGAATCGAGTCTTATTATGACGGGGAAAATCTTTTCCGCTCTATCAAGATTCGTGGGGAATTTTCACATATGCATGTGCGCATGATTCCTAAGTCGACACCAGATACCAAGTTTGCTGATGTCGCAATCCATCAACCGGAATATAGTCGTGACAATGTGGTGGGGACCATTGTTGGTTTCTGGACGCCTGAAATTTTCCATGGGGTCAGTGTGGCAGGCTACCATCTGCACTTTATCTCAGATGATTTGACCTTCGGTGGTCATGTCATGGACTTTGTCATCAAGGAAGGGATTATCGAGGTGGGAGCTGTTGACCAATTGGACCAACGTTTCCCAGTACAAGACCGTCAATACTTGTTTGCTAAGTTCAATGTTGAAGAGATGAGAAAAGATATTGAAAAGGCAGAATAGGAGAAGAAAATGACCATTCATATTATTATTACCATGGTGCTGTTGCTGGCTTTCTTGATAGGGAGCATTTGGTATGCCAAAAAGAAATACCAGATTAATTTAGCTGTCTTGGGCTTGGGGGCTGTCGCTTTCTTTGTCTCTTCACAGATTTTAGAAAAACTGGTTCATATCTTGGTTTTGCATCCTCAAAAAGACGGTAGTGTTGCCCTCTTGCAGGATCATCCGCTTGTCTATATCCTCTATGGCCTAGTCATGGCAGCATTTTTTGAGGAAACGGCTCGCCTTGTTTTCTTCAAATGGTTGGAGAAAAAGAGAAGTTTGGAAAAAGCAGATGCCTTGGCCTATGGATTGGGACATGGTGGCTTGGAGTTGATTTTTTTAGGCCTTACTAGTTTACTTAATCTCTACATTGTTCTCTCAGCAGTTCAAACTCAGAATCCACAGGTTATGCAATTGCTGTCTGAAAATATGTTGAAAACCATCCAGTCGCTATCAGTCTGGCAGATTTATTTGCTTGGTTTTGAACGAATTTTGGCGCTGGGCTTCCAATTACTTTTGACAGTTTGGGTTTACCAAGCTGTTCGCCAGAAGAAATGGATTTATCTCCTAGCAGCCTATGGCCTACATTCCTTCTTTGACCTGGCACCATCTCTTGCCCAAGTTGGCTGGCTGACAAATCCTGTCTTGGTTGAAGTTATTCTACTAGTAGAACTGATCCTAGTTGCCTATGGAACAAAGGCAATCTTTTGTAAAAAATCATAATAAAAGGGGGAAACCTCTTTTTATGTGCAAAAATCAAACAAGGTCTTTTTCTGGTCGTCAAATAGTCTTAAAAATGGTATAATGGAATGAATTTTGTAAAAGGAAGAGTGACATGTCTGTAAGAGAAAAAATGCTTGAAATCTTAGAAGGAATAGATATCCGTTTTAAGGAACCCTTGCATAGCTATAGTTATACAAAAGTAGGTGGAGAGGCTGATTATCTGGTCTTTCCACGAAATCGTTTTGAGTTGGCTCGCCTTGTTAAATTTGCCAATCAAGAAAATATCCCTTGGATGGTCCTTGGAAATGCTAGCAACATCATAGTTCGTGATGGTGGGATTCGTGGATTTGTCATCTTGTGTGACAAGCTCAATAATGTTTCCGTTGATGGCTATACCATCGAAGCTGAAGCAGGGGCTAACTTGATTGAAACAACTCGCATTGCCCTTCGTCATAGTTTGACTGGCTTTGAGTTTGCTTGTGGCATTCCAGGAAGCGTTGGTGGTGCTGTCTTTATGAATGCGGGCGCTTATGGTGGCGAGATTTCCCATATCTTACAGTCTTGTAAGGTCTTGACCAAGGATGGAGAAATCGAGACCCTGTCTGCCAAGGATTTGGCTTTTGGTTACCGCCATTCAGCCATTCAGGAGTCTGGTGCAGTTGTCTTGTCAGCTAAATTTGCCCTTGCTCCAGGAAACCATCAGGTTATCAAGCAAGAAATGGAGCGCTTGACGCACCTACGTGAACTTAAGCAACCTTTAGAATACCCATCTTGTGGTTCGGTCTTTAAGCGTCCAGTAGGGCATTTTGCAGGTCAATTAATTTCAGAAGCTGGCCTGAAAGGCTACCGTATCGGTGGCGTAGAAGTGTCAGAAAAGCATGCAGGATTTATGATCAATGTAGCAGACGGAACGGCCAAAGACTACGAGGACTTGATTGAGTCTGTAATTGAAAAAGTCAAGGAACACTCAGGTATCACGCTTGAAAGAGAAGTCTGTATCTTGGGTGAAAGCAAGTAGGAAGCGGTGTTTGAAAAGCTGTTGCTATGTCATGGAAAGGGGGTGAAAGCCTATCGTTAGTGCAGAAATATGTAGGCAGTTCAATCTCCTACACGAGGTAGTGGCGGCCTGACAGAGCCCTGATCTGTTAATCTATGAAAAAGAAGGAATAAATAACAATTGAAAAAACCAATTATTGAATTCAAAAACGTCTCTAAAGTTTTTGAAGACAGCAACACCAAGGTTCTCAAAGATATCAACTTTGAGTTGGAGGAAGGGAAATTCTACACTCTTTTAGGCGCATCTGGTTCAGGCAAATCAACCATCCTAAACATCATTGCAGGTTTACTGGATGCGACGACAGGAGATATCATGCTAGACGGTGTCCGTATCAATGACATTCCAACCAACAAGCGAGACGTCCATACGGTCTTCCAATCCTATGCCTTGTTTCCACATATGAATGTATTTGAAAATGTTGCCTTTCCGCTCCGCTTGCGCAAGATTGACAAGAAAGAAATCGAGCAACGTGTAGCGGAAGTTCTCAAGATGGTTCAGTTGGAAGGCTATGAAAAACGTTCCATCCGTAAACTTTCTGGAGGACAACGTCAGCGTGTGGCAATTGCCCGTGCCATCATCAACCAACCCCGTGTGGTTTTGTTGGACGAGCCTCTGTCAGCGCTGGACTTGAAATTAAGAACAGATATGCAGTACGAACTGCGTGAACTGCAACAACGATTGGGCATTACCTTTGTCTTTGTCACTCACGATCAGGAAGAAGCCCTTGCCATGAGTGACTGGATTTTCGTTATGAATGATGGCGAGATTGTCCAGTCTGGAACACCTGTGGATATCTACGATGAGCCGATTAACCATTTTGTTGCCACCTTTATCGGTGAGTCAAATATCTTGCCAGGAACCATGATTGAGGACTACTTGGTTGAGTTTAACGGCAAACGCTTCGAAGCAGTCGATGGGGGGATGAAGCCAAATGAACCTGTTGAGGTTGTTATTCGTCCAGAGGACTTGCGGATTACTCTTCCTGAAGAAGGCAAGCTCCAAGTTAAGGTGGATACTCAGCTCTTCCGTGGGGTTCACTATGAAATTATCGCCTATGACGAACTTGGAAATGAATGGATGATCCACTCGACTCGTAAGGCCATCGTGGGTGAGGAAATTGGTCTGGACTTTGAACCAGAAGACATCCATATCATGCGTCTCAACGAAACCGAGGAAGAGTTCGATGCCCGTATCGAAGAATACGTGGAAATTGAAGAGCAAGAAGCAGGTTTGATCAACGCTATCGAGGAGGAAAGAGATGAAGAAAACAAGCTCTAAACTCTTTGTAGTGCCCTACATGCTCTGGATTGCCCTCTTTGTGTTGGCACCCTTGGTCTTGATTTTCGGTCAATCCTTTTTCAATATCGAAGGCAAGTTTAGCTTAGAAAACTATAAATCTTACTTTGCGTCACAAAACTTGACTTACCTCAAAATGAGCTTTAACTCTGTGCTTTATGCAGGAATTGTGACCTTTGTGACCTTGCTTATCAGCTATCCGACAGCCCTCTTTTTGACCCGTCTCAAGCACCGTCAACTCTGGCTCATGCTGATTATCCTGCCAACCTGGATCAATTTGCTCCTTAAAGCCTATGCTTTTATCGGGATTTTTGGTCAAAATGGCTCTATTAACCAATTCTTGGAATTTATCGGAATCGGTTCGCAACAGTTGCTCTTTACCGATTTCTCCTTTATTTTTGTCGCAAGCTACATCGAGCTTCCCTTTATGATTTTGCCGATTTTCAATGTCTTGGACGATATGGATAACAATCTCATCAATGCCAGCTACGACCTTGGTGCGACCAAGTGGGAGACCTTCCGTCATGTCATCTTCCCTCTGTCCATGAATGGGGTGAGAAGTGGGGTTCAGTCTGTCTTTATCCCCAGCTTGAGTCTCTTCATGCTGACCCGTTTGATTGGTGGGAACCGCGTTATCACCTTGGGAACAGCCATTGAGCAGAACTTCCTGACTAATGACAACTACGGTATAGGTTCCACCATCGGTGTGATTCTCATCCTGACTATGTTCATCACCATGTGGGTGACTAAGGAAAGGAGAGAACGATGAAAAAATTTGCCAACCTTTATCTAGGACTGGTCTTTCTTGTCCTCTACCTGCCTATCTTTTACCTGATTGGTTATGCCTTTAATGCAGGTAACGACATGAATAGTTTTACAGGCTTTAGCTTGAGCCATTTTAAAACTATGTTTGGCGATGGTCGCCTTATGTTGATTGTGACCCAGACCTTTTTCTTGGCCTTTCTATCAGCCTTGATAGCGACCATTATCGGGACTTTTGGAGCTATTTATATCTACCAATCTCGTAAGAAATACCAAGAAGCCTTTCTATCACTCAATAATATCCTCATGGTTGCGCCTGATGTTATGATTGGTGCTAGCTTCTTGATTCTCTTTACTCAACTCAAGTTTTCACTTGGCTTTTTGACTGTTCTATCTAGTCACGTGGCCTTCTCCATTCCTATCGTTGTCTTGATGGTCTTGCCTCGTCTCAAGGAAATGAACGGTGACATGATTCATGCGGCCTATGACCTTGGTGCCAGTCAATTTCAGATGTTCAAGGAAATTATGCTTCCTTACCTGACTCCGTCTATCATTGCAGGTTATTTCATGGCCTTTACCTATTCGCTAGATGACTTTGCCGTGACCTTCTTTGTAACGGGAAATGGCTTTTCAACCCTCTCAGTCGAGATTTACTCTCGTGCTCGCAAGGGGATTTCGCTAGAAATCAATGCCCTGTCTGCCCTTGTCTTTCTCTTTAGTATTATCCTAGTGGTTGGATATTACTTTATCTCACGTGAGAAGGAGGAGCAAGCATGAAAAAACTCTATTCATTTTTAGCAGGAATTGTAGCCATTATCCTGGTCTTGTGGGGAATTGCGACTCATTTAGATAGTCAAATCAATAGTCGAGATAGTCAAAAACTGGTCATTTACAACTGGGGGGACTACATCGATCCAGAACTCTTGGAGCAATTCACAGAAGAAACAGGAATCCAAGTCCAGTATGAGACCTTTGACTCCAACGAAGCCATGTATACAAAGATTAAGCAGGGTGGAACGACTTACGATATTGCCATTCCAAGCGAATACATGATTAACAAGATGAAGGACGAAGAGCTCTTGGTTCCGCTTGACTATTCAAAACTTGAAGGTCTTGAAAATATCGGACCAGAGTTTCTCAACCAGTCCTTTGACCCAGGCAATAAATTCTCCATCCCTTACTTCTGGGGAACCTTGGGAATTGTCTACAATGAAACCATGGTAGATGAGGTGCCTGAGCATTGGGATGACCTCTGGAAGCCAGAGTATAAGAACTCTATCATGCTCTTTGATGGGGCGCGTGAGGTGCTGGGACTCGGACTAAATTCCTTCGGCTACAGCCTCAACTCCAAGGATACCCAGCAGTTGGAAGAGACAGTTGATAAGCTCTACAAACTGACTCCAAATATCAAGGCTATTGTGGCGGATGAGATGAAGGGCTACATGATCCAGAACAACGCTGCTATCGGCGTGACCTTTTCAGGGGAAGCCAGCCAAATGCTAGAAAAAAACGAAAATTTACGCTATGTGGTACCGACTGAGGCCAGCAACCTTTGGTTTGACAATATGGTCATTCCCAAAACAGTCAAAAACCAAGATGCCGCCTATGCCTTTATCAACTTTATGTTGAGACCTGAAAATGCTCTCAAAAATGCAGAGTATGTCGGCTATTCAACGCCAAACCTACCAGCTAAGGAACTGCTCCCAGAGGAGAAAAAAGAAGACAAGGCCTTCTATCCAGATGCTGAAACCATGAAACACCTAGAGGTTTATGAGAAATTTGACCATAAATGGACAGGAAAATATAGCGACCTCTTCCTACAGTTTAAAATGTATCGGAAGTAGGAATAGAACGTAATTTATAAGATCTAAATTTTCCTCTCAGACTCATTAAAATTATTTAAAATTAGTTCTCTATATTGTCATAATTAGTTATTTGTTGTAAAATACTAATATCGGAGGTAGGGTGGGGTGTTAGAATTGGTTGAAAACATTTTATATTACCTATAAGATGAAGCTTTCTTTTTGGTTGTAAAGTTATTTATAAATTTTTTCTCTTACCTATAGAAAAATTTTAAGTGTGTAGACCATAAAGGATAACATATGCACAAAATAAAAAACAAAAAAACAAAATATAACAAGTTTGAGAGATCCGTTTGGCCACTAATCTCCCAAAGCTGCTTCTCTGTTATTGAAGCAGTTCTTAAGTATTATCTTATTGAGGGTATCAAACTCTTGATTAAAACAATTCTGCATTAGTGTAAAAACAGGTGAGGTAAGCACCTGTTTTTTTGTATTTATTTCTATTTTACGAACAAAAAACCCCGCCCAGTGGACGAGGGAAGAAAACTATTAGTAGGTAAATTTTTTATATAGATCCACTGGTAGTGAATGAGAGATAACTAATATAAACTTATAAATTAATTGTTTAAAAATTTGAAAACTAGATTTAGAGTAGCTTTATATTTTTAAAGGTCAATTATAAAAAATTAATTTTTTATGATTGACAAGCATAATCGAATTAATTGTGTTAATTATTTTAACTTCTCCTTGATATTATATTTTACAATCTACTTCTTATTGTTTTCTTATTTGGATATACATATGAAAATAGTTGTATCCGTTTGGCAACTATAATATACCATAAATTGTTCTATTAGTCTACTATTTTTTACGAATATTATAAGTTTATTCTGTAGTAAAATCCGTTTTAGGCTAATTTCCACTTTGATCAGTCTAGTGTAAGTTACTTTTAGAAGTTTCCGGAATAGATCTGATTCAACGAAGATGATTTCCAGTTGACGCAAGCTTAAAAAAACGTTATAATAAGAAAGTTGAGAATTGATTTTCAATTATCTTAGTCCAGAGAAATGGCGGTGCTGCGAGCCATCTAAGCTAGGAAGTCATGCTACTCAATTTAACAATTGCATAAGAACAAGAGAATGACAAGTTCATTGAATGAAGGTGGTACCGCGGTTTTTCGCCCTTCGTGATATGAGCTTGTCTTTTGGTTTTTGGAGGTGTTGATGAAAACATTTCTTGTCAAACAAAAGTTTCGTCTTGGAGGCGAACGCTTCGCTATCAAGGATGACAGGGGAGAAATCGCCTATCAGGTAGAGGGATCATTTTTTAAGATTCCCAAAACTTTTACCATCTATGATGTTAATGGTGAACAAGTCAGTCAGATCAGTAAAGAAATCTTGACCTTGCTTCCTCGTTTTGAGATTCAGCTTCGGGATGGCTCGAGTTTTGTCATTCGCAAGAAGTTGACCTTCTGGCGAGATAAGTATGAGTTTGATAATCTGGAGCTTCGTATCGAGGGCAATATCTGGGATTTGAATTTCAAATTGCTGGATGATCGCGATCAGCTGATTGCGGAAATTAAGAAGGAACTCTTCCATCTGACCTCTACCTATACCGTAACGGTTCTGGAGGACGCTTATGCAGACCTAGTCATTTCCCTCTGTGTCGCGATTGACTATGTGGAAATGCTGGAAAGCCAATCACATTAAACAAGTAAATAAGGAGACAATATGAAACAACTATCTAGTGCACAAGTACGCCAAATGTGGCTTGATTTCTGGGCGACCAAAGGTCACTCAGTAGAACCATCAGTAAGTTTGGTTCCTGTAAATGACCCAACGCTTTTGTGGATCAACTCTGGGGTAGCAACTCTTAAGAAATACTTTGACGGGACCATCATCCCTGAAAATCCACGTATTACCAATGCCCAAAAGGCCATCCGTACCAACGATATCGAAAACGTAGGGAAAACTGCTCGTCACCATACCATGTTTGAAATGTTGGGGAACTTCTCTATCGGGGATTACTTCCGTGACGAAGCGATTACTTGGGCTTATGAGCTTTTGACAAGCCCTGAATGGTTTGATTTCCCAGCTGAAAAACTTTACATGACCTACTATCCAGAAGATAAAGATTCTTACAATCGCTGGATTGAAGTAGGAGTGGACCCAAGCCACTTGATTCCAATCGAGGACAACTTCTGGGAAATCGGTGCGGGACCGTCTGGACCAGACACAGAGATTTTCTTTGACCGTGGGGAAGCCTTTGACCCAGAAAATATCGGTATTCGTCTCCTTGCAGAAGATATTGAAAACGACCGCTATATCGAAATCTGGAACATCGTTTTGTCACAATTTAACGCAGACCCTGCTGTTCCTCGTAGCGAATACAAGGAATTGCCACACAAGAACATTGATACGGGCGCTGGTTTGGAGCGTTTGGTGGCGGTTATCCAAGGGGCTAAGACCAACTTTGAAACAGACCTCTTCATGCCGATTATTCGTGAAGTTGAGAAATTGTCTGGTAAGGTCTATGACCAAGATGGCGACAACATGAGCTTTAAGGTTATCGCTGATCACATCCGTTCACTTTCATTTGCCATCGGTGATGGTGCCCTTCCTGGAAATGAAGGTCGTGGTTACGTCCTTCGTCGTCTTCTCCGTCGTGCTTCTATGCATGGTCAAAAATTGGGAATCAACGAGCCTTTCCTTTACAAACTCGTTCCAACCGTTGGAAAAATTATGGAAAGCTACTACCCAGAAGTGCTTGAAAAACGTGACTTTATTGAGAAAATCGTTAAGAGTGAAGAAGAGTCATTTGCCCGTACCCTTCACTCAGGTCAACACTTTGCCCAAGGAATCGTTGCAGACTTGAAAGAAAAAGGTCAATCTGTCATCGCTGGTTCAGATGTATTCAAACTTTATGATACTTATGGATTCCCAGTTGAATTGACAGAAGAGATCGCTGAAGAAGCTGGTATGACTGTCGACCGTGAAGGTTTTGAATCAGCCATGAAAGAACAGCAAGAACGCGCGCGTGCATCAGCTGTCAAGGGTGGCTCAATGGGTATGCAAAATGAAACTCTTCAAAACATCACTGTAGAAAGTGTCTTCAACTACAATGCTAGCCAATTGTCTTCTAAATTGGTGGCTATCGTGGCTGACAATGCAGAAGTAGAAGCTGTTTCAGAAGGAATTGCCTCTCTTATCTTTGCGGAAACTCCATTCTACGCTGAAATGGGTGGACAAGTAGCTGACCACGGTCAAATCTTGGATCCTGCAAGAAACCTTGTGGCTACTGTGACAAATGTTCAAAAAGCTCCGAATGGACAAGCCCTTCATACAGTTGAAGTCCATGCACCACTTGCTTTGAACCAAGAATATACCTTGGCAATTGATACAAATCGTCGTCACCGTGTTATGAAAAACCACACTGCGACTCACTTGCTTCACGCTGCCCTTCACAATATCCTTGGAAATCACGCAACACAAGCAGGATCTCTTAACGAAGTCGAATTCCTTCGTTTTGACTTTACCCACTTCCAAGCTGTGACTGCTGAAGAATTGCGTGCGATTGAACAGCAAGTCAACGAAAAAATCTGGGAAGCTCTTGAAGTGAAGACAGTTGAAACAGATATTGACACTGCCAAAGAAATGGGAGCTATGGCTCTCTTTGGTGAGAAATACGGTAAGGAAGTCCGTGTTGTTACTATCGGTGACTACTCTATCGAGCTTTGTGGTGGTACCCACGTTGGCAACACTTCTGAAATTGGCCTCTTCAAGATTGTCAAAGAAGAAGGAATCGGCTCAGGAACTCGCCGTATCTTGGCAGTGACTGGTAAGGAAGCCTTTGAAGCCTACCGTGAACAAGAAGACGCTCTTAAAGCTGTCGCAGCAACCTTGAAAGCACCTCAACTTAAAGAAGTACCTCACAAGGTAGAAGGACTTCAAGAACAACTTCGTCAACTTCAAAAAGAAAATGCTGAGTTGAAAGAAAAAGCCGCAGCTGCAGCTGCAGGCGATATCTTCAAGGACGTTAAGGAAGTCAACGGTCACCGTTACATTGCTAGCCAAGTGTCTGTATCTGATGCTGGTGCCCTTCGTACCTTTGCAGATAACTGGAAGCAGAAAGACTACTCTGATCTTCTTGTCCTAGTTGCCGCTATCGGTGACAAAGTCAATGTCCTTGTAGCAAGCAAGACAAAAGACCTTCATGCAGGAAACCTTGTCAAAGAATTAGCACCAATCGTAGATGGACGTGGTGGTGGTAAACCAGACATGGCCATGGCAGGAGGAAGCAACCAAGCTAAAATCCAAGAACTGTTGGATGAAGTAGCAGGTAAATTGTAATCAAGTAAAGATCTATCCATTTGGGTAGGTCTTTTTGTGAATGCAAAAAAGCCAAATCTGATTGGATCTGGCTTGGTTATTATTTGCTATTATACTCAATGAAAATCAAAGA
>NZ_AJJL01000019.1 GCF_000257905.1 Streptococcus mitis SK579 | reverse complement strand
GTTGACAAAGAGCCGTAGATTTTAGGTATTTACCTTGTCTACTTAAGAGGTATCATATCATCGAGATAAAGGTGATTTGTTTGTTCCTAAGAATTAGGTTTTAGGTTTGACTTGTGGCAACTTCTGGAAAAAGCTTGTCTAGGATTTTTGGAGTGATAGCTTGTCCAGGACCTTCAGCACAATAGGTGTGAATATACATAGAGGGATTGAAGTTGAGCTCGATACAAGTGCAATGAGGGTTTTCCTTGCTAGCAGGCTGAGTTCTATCTGGAATGATGAGGTCAACCCCGCAAGCCCAGGCCCCCATGCTAGTTGCCATAGCTGCTGCCAATTCTTGGTAAGAGGAATCTATTGTCTCAGTGACATCAATAGAGTCACCACCCGTAGAGATGTTGGAGTTACGGCGGAGATTGACCTTTTTACCTTCTGGGAGAATATCATCAGGTGCATAACCTTGCTGAGTCAACATCAATTGTTCGATGTCTCCTAGCTTAATGATTTCCAGAGGTGAGCGGTGGTCACGGCCTCGCAATGGATTGGTATTTTTCTGAGCGACTAATTCACGAATGGTGTGTTTGCCATCACCGACAACATTAGCAGCGACACGAAGGAGGACAGCCTCACAACGCCTGTCTAGAATGAAGAAACGGTATTCGGTTCCTGGGATAAATTCTTCAACAAGAACAGCTGTATCTTCTGCAAAGGCAATCTCGAGAGCTTTCTTATAGTTATCAAGGCTGGCAGGTTCTTGGAAAATGGAAATGCCCAGACCGAAGTTGGTTGATTTTGGTTTAACCACAATTTGCTTGCCCTTGATAAGAGGATAGTAGGCTAGACCTTGTTCTAGACTGGTAAATTCGTCGCCGGCAGGGACAGGGAAGCCAGCATCAGCCAGGATTTTTTTGGTCACGGTTTTATTAGCCATGGCAAGAGGAACTACATAGTTGTCTTTTGAGGTCATGTTACCATTTTTGACGTACTCAACATGATCTTTATGCCAGAGTTTAAGGAATTGATCCTGCTCATCTAGGATTTCAAAATGAAGCCCTTTTTGAATGGCATCAAAGAGCAGCATCTGGGTAGAAAGTTCCATCTCCTCATAACCCTTAAGGGCATAGTGGGCAGTCCAGTCGTAATCATGATAGGCAAGCGCCTTGTCAAGGGCAAAGTCAGAAAGGGACTTGTCTTTGATATGAGGAAGAAGTTGAGCAGCTAGTGTCTGACTGGAATCTGCAAAGGCATCTTTAACTTGTTTGACCAGACCTTGATGATAGTCACCAAGCCCAAAATGTTGCATCAGTTGGTCTAGAGCTGTCGTAATGTTCTGAGTTTCAGCTTCAGAAGGTAGAGGTTCTAAAGGATGAGAGAGGGCAATTTTTTCATTCAGCGCGTGACCTTGAGCCAGAGCCTGATCAACATTTTCAGGGGCATCCAGCCAGAGGAAGGCTAGAAGGAGTAGATGTACGGTATCCATGGTAGTTTGGCTAATACCGATACGCTCAAAGGGGTTGAGGTCGAAGTTACGGAATTCTAGGTAGGTGATTCCCTTGTCAAGGAAGGAGCGATTAACCTTTTGTCCACGGAAACGAACAGCCGAGTAAAATTCCTTTTCCGCAATCAAATCACCTTGTTCGATATAGTTTTCGATGGCAGAGACATAGTCTTCTAGGCTTGCAAAAGATACTTGTATTTCTTCCTTATTGACATAACCATGGTCGCTGTTTCGGAAGGAACGCACGAGTTCTGGCACTTCTTGGTCGAAGAAGCCTTGCTCAGCAACAGGTGCAGCACCAAAGAGATAGGTAATCACCCAACGATAGCGCAAATAGTTCTGAGCCAGCTTAAGATAGAGGGCGTTTTTGAAAGCAATTATATCAATCTGGTCACTTTCTTGGAATAGAGCTTCAACCAAATCTTTCCCTAGTTCCATATTATAGTGGATACCTGAGATAGCTTGTAGTTTAGTTCCGTATTTTTCGGCCAGGTAGTTACGATAATGGCGTTCAAATTCATTTTCCAGTTGGGCAACTTGGATTTCTTGGGCGTTGATACGAGGAGGCATGGACAAGGGCCAGAGAAGTTCATCTTTACTGATGGAACGTCCAGCTACATCGGTAATGGCTCCAAGAAATCGACGAGCCTCAGTGGTAGATTTAGCAACTGGTGTGATGAGTTCCACCTGAAACTCACAAAAATCTGTTTGAATATAAGGGTGGAAACTTCGAGCTCCTAGGCAGGAAGGGTGAGGCGTATGTGCTAATTTTCCCTGTCTATCGACACGAAGACTTTCGCGTTCAATTCCAAAGTTAGCTTGAAGGATAGGGCTAGTAGGCTCCAGCTTTTGAAGCAGTTGATTTATAATCATAGAGTCACCTTTTCATCTAATGTTAGTGATAGTATATTATAAATAGGAGAAGAAAACAACTTTCCGCTACGGTTAAGGGGAATTTTCGAATGTTTTAGATAAGAATTCTTAAAACCAGTTGCTTTTTAGCTCTATTATATGCAAAAATTGTAAAATACTCACCGATTTTTATGTAAAATGTTATTTCTCTTGCAATTTAAATCAAATTAGCCTATACTAATGACGTATATATGAGAACGAAAGAATCCCTAGGGTCGGCACTGCACCCATAAAATGAGACACAAGAAAACACTCCTGTTGAATTCTGGTAAACTAGAAACAGGGGTGTTTTGTTATGGTCAAAAAGCATATTTAGTAGAAACTAAGCTAGCCTGTATCGAAATGAAGAAGGCAGGCAAATCAAATAAAGTTATCATGGATACCCTCAGCATCAAAAATGCTAGTCAGGCCAAGACCTGGTAGCGATGGTATCAGAATGATGAATTGTACCGTTTCCACCAATCCGTGGGGAAACAATATACTTATGGTAATGGGATGAAACAGTTATCTGAAGTGGAACAGTTACGATTGCAGGTAGAATTACTAAAAAAGTATCAGAGCTTGATAAGAGAATCGACAAAGTAAGTCTTATCAAGCTAGTAGAAGAGTATAAGAAAACGTGCCCTGTATCTATTATTTTAGAATGTTTCGGCGTCAAACGCTCCACCTTTTATCGCTGGAAACAGGAGTGTAAGAATTCTCAGAAAAGAGGCGAAATAGCAGATAAAATCGAACAACTCTGTATAGAAAATCATTTTATTTACGGCTATCGAACCATCACTCGCTTACTAAAGAAAGTTTATAACCTTGTCGTTAATCGCAAGAAGGTCTATCGTATCATGAAGTAAAAGGGCTACCTTTGCCGTGCCCGTCCCAAGAAGGGACCTAAATTAGGGAAGCCTTACCATGTAACAGACAATAAGCTGGATCGTGATTTTCAAGCAGACAAGCCTATGGAGAAGCTTGTCACAGATATTACTTATTTATACTTAGGTAAATGTAAGCTATACTTGTCCTCCACCATGGATCTCTATAATCGTGAGATTGTGGCTTATACCATCTCAGATTGTCAGGATACGGACTTTGTGTTGGACACGCTCCATCAATTGGAATTACCTCAAGGAGCGATCTTACACAGTGATCAGGGATCGGTTTACACCTCAAAAGCTTACTATCAGGCTTGTGTAGAAAAAGGCATCGTCCCGTAAGGGAACACCAGCAGATAATGCCTGTATCGAATGGTTTCATTCCGTCCTAAAGTCTGAAACCTTCTATCTCCATAAGTGAAGAAACATAACTGGAGATAGTATAACAGATATTGTCAAAAATTATATCATATTTTATAATGAAACTAGAATTCAACAAAAATTGAATGACCAGTCCCCTGTAGAGTACAGAGAATTGGTCGTAGAAGGGGTCCAGCAACCGAAGGGCGCTAGCCTTCAAATTTTCCTCCCAAAATGTGTCCAAAATATTGATAGAATTCCAGTTTTTGATAAGTCCGTTTAAAAAGACGAATCATCTTCTATTATATATTATTTTCTAAGTCAAAAATGATATAATAAAATGCAGAAACGGTTATATGAGGACTTTGTCAAGATTTTTTGGAAAATCCAGATGTTGTTTTTTTTCTCTACCTATTTTTCTAAAACTGGGGAAAATCTGATATAATAAGCTTTGTAGGTGTATTATATTAATACTTACAGAACCGAACTATTCCCCTATTTAAGAAATATTGATTCAAATTTTATGAAATCAATCAGTAAATATCGTTCATAAAAACCTTGATATTACGCTATTTTTAGTCCAACTGAAACTCATACTTTCCAAACCAGGTCTTAAGAAAGCTCGTAAAGCATCACAATTCTCAAAACGTTAAGAACCAGCTACAATACAGCATTTACAACACTTCATGGTTCACACCATTACTTTTTAAGATTGCGATAAGCAATCTCTCCAACAGCCATTGGAATGACATTTGAAGTGTTGACATAAATTTGAGTTGTGCCTGTCTCACTATGTGTTAGAGCCTCAGAAATAGCTTCAATAGATGTTCCAGCCGTTGCCCCTGTATGTCGTAATTTATGAGGTGTAGCGTGTGCTAACTCTTTGTGACGTTTTCGAATGCTTTTCATTTTGTTATTTAGGTAATCAGAGTGGAGAGGTTTGTTTATGTTTTCCTTTGTATCTATATAGGTAAAGACAAATTGTTCTGGATTGCTGATGATACCGAACTGTGCTAGTTCGTATTTTTGTTGTTTTTTCCAAGAGGTATGAAGTTGAAGTAAGTCATTAAAAATAGAGAAAATAGGATAGCAAAAACTCTATTTGCGGAGAAAATGAAGCAAATATTTCCATAATAAAACGCATAATATCAAGGTTGTTCATTCAATCCTTGATATTATGCGTTTTTCTGATTTTAAAGCCTGATTGCTCAGTCTCTTTATAGTCTGTTTGATTATTAAATCGTTATTAAAATTCAATGGAGATTCGTCATTATGAGTAATAATAGTTCTTCCAGAAGTTATAGATTCCACTTTATCCCATTAGATAGTGTGTTCTAAATTCACTATATCTTGTTAGGTTTTAGGGAGAATCATTGATAACAGACTGTTGCAAATCTAGTTAGCTATATGATTTATACTTATTTACTTTTCTAGTAACCAATCTATGATATTTTTTTTCTCAATTCCATTGTAATTTGCTGTTGGCTGAATTGTATCCATTGTTAATAGATATTTTGGGAATTGATCTTTAATGGCTTCTAGTGGTCTAAGTTCTCTTTCTAGTGTTTCTGGAGCAAGTGTTGTTTCACTGACTTGATAATAAGCGTAGTGACCAAGATTAGTTACAACAACAAAATCAACCTCATATTTATCTAAATTACCAACATATACTTGTGAATATCTACGTCTTAATTCCAAATACACAATATTTTCCAAGATATGCCCAATGTCTTCTTTGTGGTCTGGTAATAAGAGATGTCGTAAACCTAAATCAACAGGATAATATTTTTCTAAGCGTTGCAATAATGCTCGACCTTTTACATCAAAACGTGGAACGGAATAAAAAAGTAAACTATCTGTCAAAGTTGTCAAATAATTTTCTAAAGTATTATGAGATATTGAAACGTTTTGGCTTACTAGGGTATTGCGAATCTTATTTGTTGATATTAAGCTACCTGTACTACTGAGAAGGGTTCGGACAATGCGCTCAATAATAGTAGGATTTGGATTTCCCAATCTAGTGACAATATCATTTAACAGTGTGGAGTTATATATTCCTCTGAGATAGTCAATTTTTTCAGCGTAAGATGATGTTTGTAATAAGTAAGGGAAAGCGCTAAAGAGATATTTGTTAAAAATTTCTGTTGTATTCAGATTCTCTGAGAGAGATTTACCTGATAGGTATTCTTCAAATGACAATGGAAGAACTTCTATCTCAACATACCGACCGGTCAAGTTTGTAGCTAATTGGCTACTCATAAAGTAGGCGTTTGATCCAGTCAAATAGAGGTCAACATTTGGTAGGATAAATAGACTATCTGCTACCAGTTCAAATTTTTCAACATGTTGAATTTCATCTAAAAAGATATAGTATGTTTTTTCCTCAACTAATCGCTCTTTTATATAAGCGAATAATGTTTGAAAATGTCGCAGGTCATAATAACTCAGATCCTCAAAATTGATGGATATGATTTGATCTTCGTCTACCCCAGTTGCTAGTAATTCCTCTTTATAGAGTTGAAAGAGAACAGATTTACCAGCTCGTCTAACTCCACTCACCACCTTAATGATTTGGCGGTCACGATGTCTTCTTAAAAAGTCTAAATAATGTGGTCTTTTAATATAGTTCATAATAGATACCTCAAAGATAGTATAACACAAATAGAAATTATTTTCAAATATTTAGAAATAAAATATAATTTGTTTTATTATTTTTAAATATCTAGAAATAATATTTAGAATTATTTAAATATCTTCAGGATAGAAAAAGAAATTGCACTGGCACGAAGAAACGGTGTATTTGTTGCTAAACTGGACATCATCTTTATGATACAGTATTTCGTATTTCTCAATTACATAAGCTCCGAAAACTAAAAATTGACAACCCTTTGATAACCTCTCGATTTTTAAAAGGATTATATATGTAAAATTTGAGGATTTATCTCTTAAAATTACTTGATTTTAGTGATAATTTACCATAAATATCATGATGTAGAAAAAAGCAGGTCTTAAGAAAGCTCGTAAAGCATCACAATTCTCAAAACGTTAATCAATACGATTATATCAACGTTTCAAAGCACTCAAGGGTTTACCCTATGGGTGCTTTTTTCTATACTTTCTAAAAAAGTTTGCCTTAAAATTACCCTACTTATTTTTTATACTTTCTTACTTAATTAGATCTCTATCTGGTATTTTTTAATTGAGGATAAAGTAGAAACTTATCTAAATAGATTTTTCAGAAAATTTTCTAAAACAAACATAATTTGTTTGACATTCGTTTGAAAATTCTGTAAAATAAGTTATTATATTTTTAAGGAGAATATGTATGGAAAAACAGAAAACATTTTTTGGACACCCTATGGGCTTGTCCACCCTCTTCTTTACAGAGATGTGGGAACGCTTTTCTTACTATGGGATGCGAGCTATCCTACTTTACTATATGTACTATAGTGTGCAAGATGGTGGGTTGGGGATGGATAAGACCACGGCTGCATCGGTTATGGCGATTTATGGCTCCCTGGTATTTTTGTCCTCGGTGATCGGCGGTTTTGTCAGTGACCGTATTTTAGGAAGCCGTAAGACTGTCTTTTACGGTGGGATTCTGATTATGCTAGGACATATCGCTTTGGCAACACCTTTTGGACAAGTGGCTCTCTATCTTTCTATTGCCTTGATTATCTTTGGAACTGGATTTTTAAAACCCAATATCTCAGATATGGTTGGGGGAATTTATGAGAAAGAGGATGATAGACGGGATGCAGGTTTTAGTATCTTTGTCTTTGGGATTAACTTAGGTGCCTTTGTTGCCCCTTATCTAGTGGGTTATCTAGGTCAGGAAGTCAATTTCCATTTAGGTTTCTCATTAGCTGCCATTGGGATGTTCTTTGGTCTGGTGAAGTATGTTTTGGATGGGAAGAAATACCTGCCTGAATCAAGTCTTTACCCCACTGATCCCCTTTCACAGAAGGAGCAGCAGACCTTGATTAAACGTTTGCTGATTGCACTTGTCGTAGTTATTCTCGTGGTTATAGGTTTAGTCTTTACTCACCAGTTTAACGTGGATATGATTGTTAATATCTTTACAGTGATTGCTGTAATTATTCCAATCTACTATTTCTTCAAGATTTTATCTAGTCAGAAAATAACTGCCACTGAGAGATCCCGAGTATTTGCCTACATTCCTCTATTTATCGCTGGAGTACTCTTCTGGTCTATTGAGGAACAGGGTTCTGTTGTTCTCGCTCTATTTGCGGATGATCAAACTCGACTTTACTTTAATGTATTTGGGAATCAGATTCATTTCCCATCTAGCTTTTTCCAAAGTATTAATCCCCTTTTCATTATGATTTATGTGCCGATTTTTGCGTGTTTGTGGGGGAAAATGGGTAAAAAGCAACCATCCTCTTCTAAGAAATTTGCTTATGGTTTATTTGCGGCAGGTTTATCCTTCTTGTGGATGATGTTACCAGGGATGCTCTTTGGGACAGATGTTAAGGTCAGTCCTTTCTGGTTGATTATGAGTTGGGCTATTGTAATTGTGGGTGAAATGTTGATTTCGCCGATTGGTTTATCAGTCACTAATAAGCTAGCACCAAAATCCTTCCAAGCACAAATGATGTCTATCTGGTTCTTGAGTAATGCTGCTGCCCAAGCTATCAATGCTCAAATTGTAAAATTTTATACAAGCGAGACCGAAGTTGCTTACTATGGAATTGTTGGAGGAATTACGATTGTATTCAGTATTATCTTACTCTTCTACGTTCCGCGTATTGAAAAACTAATGTCTGGTATCAAATAGAGAAAAACTGGAATTTCTGTAGGGATTCTAAAAGTTAAATCAATTATTTATTCATGGGATTTAGTTCTGTATTGTACAGGGCTGAGTCCTTTTAGTTTGATTAATGCTCTTCGAAAATCTCTTCAAACCATGTCAGCTTCATCTACAACCTCAAAACCATGTTTTGAGCTGACTTCGTCAGTTCTATCTACAGCCTCAAAACAGTGCTTTGAGCAACCTGCGACTAGCTTCCTAGTTTGCATTTTGATTTTCATTGAGTATAAAATTCAGGATGTTTCTGATTTTTCTAATAGACACTTGTCTACTTTTTATTATGCGACTATTAGTCCGTCTCGCTCCGTTAGGTGCGAGACAAAAAAATCACCCGCTATGCGGGTGCGCGTCGAAGGTTATACCCAAAAAACTCCAAACGCGATACAATAAAGGTGTTCAAGCCAATTGTAAAGCAAAAGGAGAAAAATATGGCACAAAAGGCTCATAGTTTATCGCACACAAAGTGGCACTGTAAGTATCACTTTGTGTTCACCCCTAAGTATAGACGAAAAGTCATCTATAATCAATATCGAAGTAGTTTAGGCGAAATATTTCATCGCTTGTGTAGTTATAAAGGAGTTGAAATTATCGAGGGTCACTTAATGCCAGACCATGTACATATGTTAGTAAGTATTCCACCAAGGATAAGTGTTTCGAGTTTCATGGGTTATTTAAAAGGAAAAAGTGCACTCATGATGTTTGATAAACACGCCAATCTCAAGTACAAGTTTGGGAATCGGCATTTCTGGGCGGAAGGTTATTATATGAGTACGGTGGGACTCAATGAAGCTACAATTAAGAAATATATTCAAGATTAAAGAAATTATCCAGTGGATGATTTCTTCACGAGTATGAAAATTTGAGAACGAGTAAAGCATGATATAGCACTAGATAAATTGAGTGTAAAAGAATATGAGGGTCCCTTTAGGGATAGTGGTAAGTAATACTAAAGCCTCTTTAAGAGGCAAGTGACGAGTCAAGAGCAATAAGGCTTGAACAACGTGAAAGCCAGCGTCTTTAGACGCTGGCTGGTAATTTGGGATTATAGCCCTGGGACAAACCACCCGTTTGACGGGTGATCATGATTGTTGGAAAGATTTACTTCATTTTCTCTTGAAATTGAGTTTTTTACCAGGCTTGTCTTCTTTTTATGCTATAAAGCTTATTTTTCTAAGTAATTACAAACATTATTAATTTGTTCATGAATTTCTGTACCAAATTTTTCTTCAAAAAATGCACTTCCGATTGTAAAAGCCCACGGATTTGCTTCAATGACTTCATCCAAACGTTCATAGCTATTAATACTTCCAGCCAAACAAACGGGTGCTTGGACAGCTTGAACAAAAGTATTATTTAGCTCAATAGGGTCCCCTGTATAACGATAACCTAGCAGGTCAAATCCATAAACTCCCTTTGCTAGATATTCTTTTGCTTGAGAAATCATATGCTCGATAGAACCTTCTAGGATAGATGGACGATCCGTAATTTGTCCAACAAATGGCATATATTTTATGTTATTTTCTTTACAAAATTGGTTTATTGAATCAAAGAAGACAGTCCCCATTAAAATATCGCACCCACATTCTTTAGCTATTCGTGCACCTTGGAGTCCACTTTCTTCGTCATATTCAACAACTTCAAGAAAAGTAGTCTTACCACAAGATTTCATTTTTGAGAATAAAGATTTCATTTCAGAAATAGGAAGTGGTTTTTCTTTAAACCCCCAATACTCAGCGTTAGAGTATTTACATGATTCGAAAATTTCACTAGCATTTTCAACTGTGTGATCATTGTGAGTTAGCATAACGATTAATTTAGGTGTGTTGTTCATAATAGTTCCTTTTACCTTGAATTTAAGTTATTTTTTCATGATATCGGAAGATTTAGATTATGGTTTAATCATTTCTGTAGGTATGAGATCGGGATCATACATGACTTTTGAATGATTTTTCAAAACAAGTTCTTTTTCTAATGTTTGTTCAGTTATTCTATCAAGCTTTTCACGATAAATCATGGAGTGACGATAATAATGTTCCCCCTCTTTTTTGAAATGATGATTTTCTTCGACAATTTGATAAATGAATGGGAACTGGGCTTCACTTCGTAATTCTCCGAAGAGTATTTCATTCTCAACCCATGTTCGTAATTGAATGATTTGGCTAGTTGAATTTTTAAAACGGTAATCTTGATGATTGTATTGAACAGATGTTCCGTTTGCAAATGGTTTTCGCTTTCCTTTATCCGGATCTAGTGCATCTGAATGTGCATGAAATTCCGTGATTTCCATGGGACTATGAACAATTAAAAGATGGAGTAGATTAGCTAGGTTGCAGAGTCCGCCTCCGATACCGGGTTCCACTTTGCCGTTAATAATGACTCGTCCTTCTAAGTACCCTTTTCTTTTTGTTGTATTTCCAACTAAACTCCAAAAAGAGAATTCTTCTCCAGGGTAAATCATAATATGGTTTAAAGATTGGGCTGCAATATGAATGTTAGTTGCTTTGCCTTTCTGGAGATTGATATCAATACCAGGACCGCGCTTGATCAACTGAGTAGAGTATGATGAAACCACGTTAGGTAGGAGTTTTTCTTGACGAACTTTTGAGAATTTCTTTCCTTCTTTAAAATTTTGGATATGTCGTTTGAGATTTTCTTTTTTTAAAGAGATTTTATATGTGGTAGGACTAATTTCACAAAATAATAGATCCTTATTCCAAAAAACCATGCTCTTTCTCCTTCTTTATCACATCTAAATGTTTATTTTTTTGTCTGAAAAATGGGTAAGTAGATAGTATTAGTTTTTCAATCCATCGTTTTTTGCCAATCCCACCTTCTTTAGGATCATATAAAAAATCAACCAATATAGTGGGAATATTTGCTCGACTAGCTCCCATAACGTCTGTGAAAAGTTGATCTCCAATCATCACAGTTTCAAAAGGTTTTAACTGCATCATGTCAAGAGCTTTTTGAAAATTCTTAGGATTTGGTTTTTCTGCAAGAGGAATAAAAGGAACGGATAGATGTTTATTAAATTCTGTTATCCTTTCCTCGTCATTATTTGATAAAAGAAAAATTTGGAAACCAAGGACTTTGAGATTTTGAAATAGTTCAATAACTTGTTCTGTGGCAGGAGTACCATGCATCACAAGAGTCTGATCGATATCAAAAATTAAACCCTTAAAACCAATTTGATATAAGCTTTGATAAGGGATATCAAAAACATTTTTTGCTCGTGCTGCCGGCATGAATGAGAACATTTGGTGTAAAGCCTTTCATTGAATATATATCAATAATTCTAGCACATATATAGAGAGAGGTCAACCGTGCTATTATATGTTTAGGTTTTGATAGCTGATAAAAGTAAAGTGTAGGCAAAGGTGTATCTAAAAAAAATATGATAATTATGAAGGGGGCTTTTGAACATCATTTAGTTTTAAGAGTATTTATTAGATCTTAAGTCCGAATGTGATTGAAAACTAGCACCCTACATTGATTGAGCTTAAAAACTGTTAGATGAGGGTGGTGTATTAGAAACAGCTATATGAAACAGATTTTTTTGACTAGCAGTTTTATCAATTATAGTTTACAATACTGCATGCTTCACTATATGGAGTTTTTTTTAAGTCAAAGCCAATTAAAAATCTCACTATTCATTAGGCTAAAAGAGACCTAATCATAGTGAGATTGTGAATTATTATAGTAGGTTTTGTATGGCCTCTTCGATCTGTTTTGGGTCTGTTTTTGAAGAGAAGCGTTCAACGACCTGTCCATCACGACCGATTAGAAACTTAGCGAAATTCCATTCGATTCGTTTTCCTAGTGGGCCAGATTTCTGGTCTTTTAACCAGACATAGAGGGGATCTGTTTCCTTGCCGTTGACCTTGATCTTGGCAAAACGTGGGAAGGTGGTTTGATAGTGTAGGCTACAGAAACTATTGATTTCCTCTGCGCTACCGGGTGCTTGTCCCATAAACTGATTGCAAGGGAAGTCTAAAATCTCAAAACCTTGTTCTTGATAGCGATCATAGAGTTCTTGAAGTCCTTGGTACTGGGGCGTTAAACCACATCCGGTAGCAGTATTAACAACCAAGAGAACCTTACCACGATAGGCATCTAGTGGGGTTTTTTGATTATCTTGATTTAAGACTGAAAAATCGTATAGTGAGGTCATTGATTGCTTCTTTCCTTCTGTTTGGTATTTTTAGGAGTTTTCTCCTCCTGTAGTGATAGAAATCCGAAGGTCAGGGTTCCAAAAATGCTTCCGATAATCAGGCCATACATCAGGAAAGGAACACTTTTATCGAATTGCATGAGCAACTTCCCAAAATCTGAAAGGGGCATCTGCTGAACGAAGACTTTATGAAAGATGAGTAGGGTAAAGAGACCAATCTGAATACCGATAAACACAACCCAGCTTCGGAATTTGATTTGGGCTTTGCTGTAGGTTTTGAGAATGATTTCTGATTTGTCATCCTTTTCAAGATGAAGCTCTTGGACGGCTTTTTGAGCTTTTATACTCATGAACAAAATGAGTCCAAAATAGATGTAGGGCATAACATTTCGAACAATTTCTATAAAGCTTCCGAACAAAATATAGAATAGGAAGAGAATGAAGGAAGAGTAAAAGATTTGGATCATGGAACGGGCGCAAGCCTTGTAGATAACCTCTTGACGGCATTCATCAAAAGGGCCTTGGATATGAAAGAAATTTCGAAGTAGGCGAGTGGTTAAGTCTTCTTTTTTCATGGGTGATTTCTCCTAAATGAACGATGCTATTTTGTTTCTTTTACGAATTGATAGAGATAATAAAGATAAGTAATAGAAGAAAGGATAGCGATGGTTAGCAGTATATAATATTTCCAATTGCTTGAAATGAGCGTCAGTTGTGGTAAGGATAGAATCATAAAGATTAGTGCTAAGTTGAGTATGCGCGTTTTTTGGGAGTCGATTTTTAGATAAGTCAATCCTTTGTTGAGTGCTGGAACAAAGACTGGAAGGAGGACTATATCGTAGATTGGCAAGTTCCCTGAAATGATGATGAAGATGAGCAGTGAAGCAAACAAAAGATGATAGGTAAGTAAAGTTACTAGTGATTTCATAGGGCACCTCCTAATCCTGGTCTTTTTTAGCTCTTGCAATACGAAGTGAGTCGACAATATGTATCATCACTCCGAAAAAGAAAGCTCCCAGTATAGTTTTAAAAATATGTTTTGTATTTAGAAGAGAACTGATAAAATTTGGATTTTCACTTGTTAGGGTATCAATGAGTGGAATTATAAAAAATATTACTGTTCCATAAATCGAACCTGCTTTCAGACCAGGATAACGTAACTGTTTCTGTTCTTTTTTCATAAGGCACCTCCTAATCCTCATCTTGATCCTTCTTAGCTTTTGCAATGCGACGGGAGATGAGAATCTGTATAACCACTCCGAAAAAGACAGACTGGAGGATGCTTGAAAAAATATTTTTAAAAGCAAGAAGAGACTGAAGATAGTCCTGACTCTCACCTAGCAGTATATGGAGAAGAGGGGTTGCAAAAAAACTCATTGATCCATAGACTATACCAGCTTTTAGACCTGGGTAGTGTAGTTGCTTACTTTCTTTCTCGCTCAGCATATCTGGTTCAATAGTTGTAATCCCTGTTTTTTGCATTTGGTAGGTGAGATATCCAGCAACGATGAGGGCAATCACTAAAATTAGAGGAGGATAGACTAGAGCCACTAGTTGAGGATATTTATAGGCCAGAAGGAGTGGAATAAAATTGCCGAAAATCATCAGATAAAATAGGAAGATAAAGACTTGATTGCCGATACGATCGGCCTCTCGCCGTTTGTATTCGTCAAGGGGATCAGAGATGCCGTATGTGCGTTTGATGAGTTTTTCAGTGAAGGTTTCTTTTTTCATAAATTGGCTCCTTTTTTTAAAAATTATCCTCCCAAAAGAGACTGTTAAGGTCAGTTTGGAGGCTGCGGGCGAGATTGAGACAGAGTTCCAGGGTTGGATTGTACTTGTCGTTCTCAATCATATTGATGGTTTGTCTCGAGACACCGATATCCTTGGCGAGTTCGAGCTGAGAAATGCCTAGTTCCTTGCGAAATTCTTTCACACGATTCATCTGGTCTCCTTTCTGAGTTGTGTCGCATATATTTGACTATATTATATTCTTCTATAGAGCGAATGTCAATCATATTTGACATATTTCTTAAAGAAATCTTACTTGTTTTTGACCTATTTATCTGACAAGTGCAAGCTGGTCGGATTTGTGGTAAAATAGATAAGATATGACAAAAGAATTTCATCATGTAACGGTCTTACTCCACGAAACGGTTGATATGCTTGACGTAAAGCCTGACGGTATTTACGTTGATGCGACATTGGGTGGAGCAGGCCATAGCGAATATTTATTAAACAAATTAAGTGAAAAAGGCCATCTCTATGCCTTTGACCAGGATCAGAATGCCATTGAAAATGCTCAAAAACGCTTGGCACCCTACATTGAAAAGGGGATGGTGACCTTTATCAAGGATAACTTCCGTCATTTACAGGCACGTTTGCGCGAAGCTGGTGTTCAGGAAATTGATGGAATTTGTTATGACTTGGGAGTGTCTAGTCCTCAATTGGACCAGCGTGAGCGAGGTTTTTCTTATAAAAAAGATGCGCCACTGGACATGCGCATGAATCAAGAAGCTAGTCTGACAGCCTATGAAGTGGTGAACCACTATGACTATCATGACTTGGTCCGAATTTTCTTTAAGTATGGCGAGGACAAATTCTCTAAACAGATTGCGCGTAAGATTGAACAAGCACGTGAAATCAAGCCAATCGAGACAACGACTGAGCTGGCAGAGATTATCAAGTCGGCCAAACCTGCCAAGGAACTCAAGAAGAAGGGGCATCCTGCCAAGCAGATTTTCCAGGCTATTCGAATTGAAGTCAATGATGAACTGGGAGCAGCAGATGAGTCTATTCAGCAGGCTATGGAGATGTTGGCTATAGATGGTAGAATCTCAGTGATTACCTTCCATTCGCTAGAAGACCGCTTGACCAAGCAATTGTTCAAGGAAGCTTCAACAGTTGAAGTTCCCAAAGGTTTGCCTTTCATCCCGGATGATCTCAAGCCCAAGATGGAATTGGTATCCCGTAAGCCAATCTTGCCAAGTGCAGAAGAATTAGAAGCCAATAACCGCTCGCACTCAGCCAAGTTGCGCGTGGCAAGAAAAATTCACAAGTAAGAGGAAAAAATGGTAGATAAGAAAGAAACAACCAGTCAATTCTTGCAGAGTCGTATAAAAAAATTCTCCCGTGTGGAGAAGGCTTTTTATCTCTCCATTGCGTTTACAGCTCTCGTTTTGGCATTGAGTATTATCTTTATGCAGACTCGACTCCTACAAGTACAAAATGATCTGACAAAAATCAATGCGCAGATAGAGGAGAAGAAGACAGAATTGGATGATGCCAAACAAGAGGTAAATGAATTGTTGAGGGCAGAACGCTTGAAAGAAATCGCAAATTCTAAGGACTTAAAATTGAATAATGAGAATATTCGATCAGCGGAGTAAGATATGAAGTGGACAAAAAGAATAACCCGATTTGCGATTAGAAACCGTAAATCTCCAGCAGAAAACCGTAAAATAGTGGGGAAGTACATCAGCTTGTTAGCTGTCGTACTTTTCGCTGTCTTTTTGGTCAATTTTGCTGTTATTATCGGGAGTGGTAGTAAATTTGGAACGGATCTAGTAAAAGAGGCTAAGAAGGTTCACCAAATAACTCGTACAGTCCCTGCCAAACGTGGGACTATTTATGACCGAAATGGAGTCCCGATTGCTGAGGACGCGACGTCCTATAATGTCTATGCTGTTATTGATAAAAAATACAAATCAGCAACGGGTAAGATTCTTTATGTAGAAGATGCCCAGTTTAATAAGGTAGCAGAGGTTTTCCATAAGTATCTGGATATGGACGAGGCTTATGTTAAAGAACAATTGTCTCAACCGAATCTGACCCAAGTTTCCTTCGGTGCAAAAGGAAATGGAATTACCTATGCCAATATGATGGCTATTAAAAAAGATCTAAAAGATGCTAGTGTTGAAGGAATTGACTTTACAACTAGCCCTAATAGAAGTTACCCAAATGGACAATTCGCTTCTAGTTTTATTGGTTTAGCTCAGCTCCATGAAAATGAAGATGGGAGCAAGAGTTTGCTGGGAACTTCTGGGATGGAGAGTTCCTTGAACAGTATTCTCGCAGGGAAAGATGGCATTATTACTTATGAAAAAGATCGTCTGGGTAATATTGTACCCGGAACGGAACAAGTTTCCCAACAAACGGTAGATGGCAAGGATGTTTATACAACGATTTCCAGCACCCTTCAGTCTTTCATGGAGACACAGATGAATGCCTTTCAAGAAAAAGTAAAAGGCAAGTATATGACAGCAACCTTGGTTAGTGCTAAAACGGGAGAAATTCTTGCAACAACACAGAGACCAACCTTCGACGCCGATACTAAGGAAGGGTTGACTAAGGACTTTGTTTGGCGTGATATCCTCTATCAAAGTAACTATGAGCCAGGGTCAACCATGAAGGTCATGACACTCGCTGCTGCTATTGACAATAACACTTTCCTAGGCGGAGAAGTCTTCAATAGTAGTGAGTTAAAAGTAGCAGATGCTACTATCCGAGATTGGGACGTCAATGAAGGATTAACTGGCGGAGGAATGATGACCTTTTCTCAAGGATTTGCGCACTCAAGTAATGTTGGGATGACGCTTCTGGAGCAAAAGATGGGAGATGCTACTTGGCTAGATTATCTAAGTCGCTTTAAATTTGGTGTTCCGACTCGTTTTGGTTTGACGGATGAATATGCAGGCCAACTTCCTGCTGACAATATTGTCAATATTGCCCAGAGTTCATTTGGACAAGGGATTTCAGTGACCCAAACCCAAATGCTACGTGCTTTTACAGCGATCGCTAATGATGGAATTATGTTAGAGCCTAAATTTATTAGTGCAATTTATGATTCCAATAATCAATCTGTTCGTAAGTCTCAAAAAGAAGTTGTGGGGAATCCTGTTTCTAAAGATGCGGCAAGTTTAACTCGAACTCATATGGTGTTAGTAGGAACTGATCCTGTTTATGGAACTATGCATAACCACAGTACAGGCAAGCCAACTGTAACTGTTCCTGGTCAAAATGTGGCTCTCAAGTCCGGTACAGCCCAGATTGCGGATGAGAAAAATGGAGGATATTTGATTGGTTCTACCAATTATATTTTTTCGGCTGTATCGATGAATCCGGCTGAAAATCCTGATTTTATCTTGTATGTAACAGTTCAACAACCTGAGCATTATTCAGGGATCCAGTTGGGAGAATTCGCCAATCCTATCTTGGAAAGGGCAGTGGCCATGAAAGATTCCCTTAATCTTCAATCAACAGCCAAAGCCTTAGATCAAATAAGTAGTCAGACTTCTTATGCTATGCCTAGTATCAAGGATATATCCCCTGGAGATTTAGCAGAAGAACTACGTCGCAATATTGTGCAACCAATCGTTGTGGGAACAGGAACAAAGATTAAAGAATCATCTGTAGAAGAAGGGACCAATCTTGCACCTAACCAGCAAGTTCTCCTCTTATCTGATAAAGCAGAGGAAGTTCCAGATATGTATGGTTGGACAAAAGCAACCGCAGAAGCTTTTTCTAAGTGGTTAAATATAGAACTTGAATTTGAAGGTTCGGGCTCCACTGTGCAGAAGCAGGATGTTCGTGCTAATACAGCTATTAAGGACATTAAAAAAATTACATTAACTTTAGGAGACTAATATGTTTATTTCCATCAGTGCTGGAATTGTGACATTTTTACTAACTTTAGTAGGAATTCCAGCTTTTATCCAATTTTATAGAAAGGCGCAAATTACAGGCCAGCAGATGCATGAGGATGTCAAACAACACCAAGCAAAAGCTGGCACGCCCACAATGGGGGGACTTGTTTTCCTCATTGCTGCAGTTGTGGTGAGTTTCCTTGTTGCTATTTTTTCAAAACAATTGACCAATAATGTGGGAATGATTTTGTTCATCTTGGTCTTGTATGGCTTGGTTGGATTTTTAGATGACTTTCTCAAAGTCTTTCGCAAAATCAATGAGGGGCTAAATCCCAAGCAAAAATTGGCTCTTCAGCTTTTAGGTGGAGTTATCTTTTATCTTTTCTATGAGCGTGGGGGTGATATCCTGTCTGTATTTGGTTATCCAGTTCATTTGGGATTTTTCTATATTTTCTTTGCTCTTTTCTGGCTAGTCGGTTTTTCAAATGCAGTAAACTTGACAGACGGAATTGATGGTTTAGCTAGTATTTCCGTTGTGATTAGCTTGTCTGCCTATGGAGTTATTGCATATGTGCAAGATCAGATGGATATTCTTCTAGTGATTCTTGCCATGATTGGTGGTTTGCTTGGTTTCTTCGTCTTTAACCATAAGCCTGCCAAGGTCTTTATGGGAGATGTGGGAAGTTTGGCCCTAGGTGGAATGCTGGCAGCCATCTCTATGGCCCTCCACCAAGAATGGACTCTCTTGATTATTGGAATTGTTTATGTCTTTGAAACAACTTCGGTCATGATGCAAGTCAGTTATTTCAAAATGACTGGTGGTAAACGTATTTTCCGTATGACGCCTGTGCATCACCATTTTGAGCTTGGAGGATTGTCTGGTAAAGGAAATCCTTGGAGCGAGTGGAAGGTTGACTTCTTCTTTTGGGGAGTGGGGCTTCTAGCAAGTCTTTTGACCCTAGCAATTTTATATTTGATGTAAGAATGGCACCCTGATGTTTCAGGGTGTTTTTGCGTTTAAATACTCAATGAAAATCAAAGAACAAACTAGGAAGTGCTCAAAACACGGTTTTGAGGTTGTGGATAAGACTGACGAAGTCAGTTACATATAGCTATGATACCTACGGCAAGGGGAAACTGACATGGTTTGAAGAGATTTTCGAAGAGTATAAAAAATATTGGTCAATTAAAGTCAAATATCTTGACCTTTTCTGACCAATGTAGTATATTATGAACGTAAGGTAAATGAAAGCCTTACTAGAATACTTATTTAAAGTAAAATAGAAAGAGGTGGGGTCTATGTTTAATCTAGAAATCTTCAGAAGTAAAGATAGTCTACTCCTGCTTGAAAAAGAAAAACCAGAAATAGTACGTAGAGTAGCAATTTAGCTAGTCTAAATTTTTTAAACAAAAGGTCAAAGATAGTCAATATCAGTAATAATAACTAAGTAAATAAAAAGAGGTAAAGAATATGAACAACAACTTTAATAATTTTAACAACATGGATGATTTATTTAACCAATTGATGGGTGGTATGCGTGGATACAGTTCTGAAAATCGTCGCTACTTGATTAATGGACGCGAAGTGACACCTGAGGAATTTGCTCATTATCGTGCAACTGGTCAATTACCAGGAAATGCAGAAGCTGATGGACAAATGCCACAACAGGCTTCAGGTATGAAACAAGACGGTGTCCTTGCTAAACTAGGTCGAAACTTGACAGCAGAAGCGCGTGAGGGCAAGTTGGATCCTGTTATCGGACGAAACAAGGAAATTCAAGAAACATCTGAAATTCTTTCACGCCGTACCAAGAACAATCCTGTTCTGGTTGGAGATGCAGGTGTTGGTAAGACAGCAGTTGTAGAAGGTCTAGCGCAAGCCATTGTGAACGGAGATGTCCCAGCTGCCATCAAGAATAAGGAAATTATTTCCATTGATATCTCAGGTCTTGAAGCTGGTACTCAATACCGTGGTAGTTTTGAAGAAAATGTTCAGAACCTAGTAAATGAAGTGAAAGAAGCAGGAAATATTATCCTCTTCTTTGATGAAATTCACCAAATCCTCGGTGCTGGTAGCACTGGTGGGGACAGTGGATCTAAGGGGCTTGCGGACATTCTTAAGCCAGCTCTCTCTCGTGGTGAGTTGACAGTGATTGGGGCAACGACTCAAGACGAATACCGTAACACCATCTTGAAGAATGCAGCTCTTGCTCGTCGTTTCAACGAAGTTAAGGTAAATGCTCCTTCAGCAGAGGATACTTTTAAAATTCTTCAAGGAATTCGTGACCTTTATCAACAACACCACAATGTCATATTGCCAGACGAAGTTTTGAAAGCAGCGGTAGATTATTCTGTTCAGTATATTCCCCAACGTAGCTTGCCAGATAAGGCCATCGACCTTGTCGATGTAACAGCCGCTCACTTGGCAGCACAACATCCTGTAACAGATGTACATGCTGTTGAACGTGAAATTGAGGCAGAAAAAGACAAGCAAGAAAAAGCTGTTGAGGCAGAAGATTTTGAAGCCGCTCTAAACTATAAAACACGCATTGCAGAATTGGAAAAGAGAATCGAAAACCACACAGAAGATATGAAAGTGACTGCAAGTGTCAACGATGTAGCTGAGTCTGTGGAAAGGATGACCGGTATTCCAGTATCACAAATGGGAGCATCAGACATCGAACGTTTGAAAGATATGGCTCATCGTCTGCAAGACAAGGTGATTGGTCAAGATAAGGCAGTTGAAGCTGTAGCTCGTGCTATCCGTCGTAACCGTGCTGGTTTTGATGAAGGCAATCGCCCAATCGGTAGTTTCCTCTTTGTAGGACCAACTGGGGTTGGTAAGACAGAACTTGCTAAGCAATTGGCGCTTGATATGTTTGGAACCAAGGATGCTATCATTCGTTTGGATATGTCTGAATACAGTGACCGCACAGCCGTTTCTAAGCTAATTGGTACAACAGCAGGTTATGTGGGTTATGATGACAATAGCAATACCTTAACAGAACGTGTTCGTTGCAATCCATACTCTATCATTCTCTTGGATGAGATTGAAAAGGCTGATCCTCAAGTCATTACCCTTCTCCTCCAAGTCTTGGAAGATGGTCGTTTGACAGATGGTCAAGGAAATACAGTAAACTTCAAGAACACTGTCATTATTGCGACCTCAAATGCTGGATTTGGCTATGAAGCTAACTTGACAGAAGATGCGGACAAACCAGAATTGATGGACCGTTTGAAACCATTCTTCCGTCCAGAATTCCTCAACCGCTTTAACGCAGTTATTGAGTTCTCCCACTTGACTAAGGAAGATCTTTCTAAGATTGTAGACTTGATGTTGGCTGAGGTCAACCAAACCTTGGCTAAGAAAGACATTGATTTAACAGTCAGTCAAGCGGCTAAGGACTATATTACAGAAGAAGGGTATGATGAAGTCATGGGTGTTCGTCCTCTCCGTCGTGTGGTTGAACAAGAAATTCGTGATAAGGTGACAGACTTCCATTTGGATCACCTAGATGCCAAACACTTAGAAGCAGATATGGAAGATGGTGTTTTGGTCATTCGTGAAAAAGCCTAAGACAGAATTTTGAGAATAAAAAAAGAAGGAACCAGCTGAAAAAACCGGTTCCTTTTTTATGTTTAAATCACATGACGCTCAAAGGCATCATCTGAAATCCCTTGTTCCAAGATGAGTTTCGCCCATTCTTTAGCAGAAAAGAGGCTGTGATCCTTGTAGTTTCCACAAGATTCGATGGTTGTTCCAGGAACATCTTCCCAAGTAGTAGTCTCAGCGATTTCTTTGAGCGAATCCTTGATAACAGCTGCAATTTCAGCGCTGGTGTGGCGCCCCCACATAATCATGTGGAAGCCTGTACGGCAACCAAATGGCGAACAGTCAATCATGCCGTCAATGCGAGTACGGATGAGCTTTGCCAAGAGGTGCTCGATAGTGTGAAGACCAGCAGTAGGGATAGAGTCTTCGTTTGGTTGCACCAAGCGAATATCAAAGTTGGAGATAACGTCTCCCTTTGGCCCGGTTTCTTCCCCAATCAAGCGAACATAGGGTGCTTTAACAATAGTGTGGTCAAGTTCAAAACTTTCAACAATAACTTCTTTTGACATGGTATATCCTTTCAGTTTTCTTTTTTTATTATATCATAAAGCTGGCTCCTGAGACAGAGAGAAAACCTCTCCGAGGGTGGAGAGGTTTGAATCGTTACTTACGATACAAGCGGTCGTATTGGTAGTATGGGTCAAAGGTTACATTGATACCCAATTTACGAAGGACATTCTTGTCTTCATCTGTCAAGATGATGGTTGAGTGAGCTTCGCTTCCTTTGAGGTTACCAAGTTCTTCCATAGCGCGGGCAGCATCAGGATTTTCCGTAGCTGTGATAGCCAGTGCAATCAAAATTTCATTTGAATGTAGGCGTGGATTGCGGCTACCTAGATGATCGATTTTAAGACCTTGGATTGGCTTGACAACTTCTGGTTCGATTAGTTTCACTTCTTTAGCAATATCAGCTGATTTCTTGATAGCGTTGATAAGAGCAGCGGCTGTAGGGCCAAAGAGTTCTGAGTTTTTACCAGTCACGATTTCGCCAGTTGGCAATTCAAGGGCTAGGGCTGGTCCGCCAGTTTCTTCTGCTTTTTGACGCGCAACAACAGCAACCTTACGGTCTGCAGGTGTGATGCCGAGGTCGTTCATGAGCAACTCGATTTTCTTAACAGCAGATTCGCCAACTTTTTCGGCTTTAAAATCGAGGACTGTTTGATAGTAACGGCGAATGATTTCTTGTTTAGAAGCTTCGATAGCAGCCTCATTATCTGTAATAGCGAAACCAACCATGTTGACACCCATGTCTGTCGGAGAAGCGTATGGAGATTTACCAAGAATACGTTCCAACATGCGCTTAAGCACTGGGAAAATCTCGATATCACGGTTGTAGTTGACAGTGGTTTCTCCGTAGGTTTGGAGATGGAAGGGGTCAATCATGTTGACATCGTCAAGGTCAGCTGTGGCAGCCTCGTAGGCCAAATTGACTGGGTGATGAAGGGGAAGATTCCAAACTGGGAAGGTTTCAAATTTAGCGTAACCAGACTTGATACCATTGATTTGGTCGTGGTACATATTAGACATACAAGTTGCCAATTTTCCAGAACCAGGTCCAGGAGCGGTTACGACGATCAAGTTACGACTGGTTTTGATGTAGTCATTTTTCCCCATACCTTCAGGAGAAATAATGTGATCCATATCCGTCGGATATCCTTTGATTGGATAATGAAGATAAGAATCAATTCCGTTTTTCTCGAGTTGGTTTCGGAAGGCATCTGCAGCTGGTTGACCAGCGTATTGTGTAATGACAACGGAGCCAACGAAAATCCCTAATTCATTGAATTTGTCAATCAAACGAAGAACTTCTTGGTCATAAGAAATACCCAAGTCGCCACGTGCTTTGGAATGCTCGATGTTGCTAGCGTTAATGGCAATCACAACTTCGACTTGCTCTTTCAATTCCTGCAAGAGCTTGATTTTGTTGTCAGGTTCATAACCAGAAAGGACACGAGCAGCGTGGAAATCTTCTAACATTTTGCCACCAAACTCCAAGTAGAGCTTGCCGTCAAATTGGTTAATGCGTTCCAAAATGTGGTCGCGTTGTAGATTCAAATAGTTTTCAGAACTAAAAGCTTGTTTTTTCATTTTTTTACCTCTGACCTCTATTATAATAAAAAATTGGAAGTTAGGAAACTATGGAGTTAAAAAAGAAATCAAAAAGATTAGGCAAACGCTTGCACAAAACTCTGAAAAGCGCTATCATAGACTGTAGATTATTAAAATAATGAGGTAAGAAAATGCAAGAAAAATGGTGGCACAATGCCGTAGTCTATCAAGTCTATCCAAAGAGTTTTATGGATAGCAACGGAGATGGAATTGGCGATTTGCCAGGAATTACCAGTAAATTAGACTATCTAGCCAAGTTAGGAATCACAGCGATTTGGCTTTCTCCAGTTTATGAAAGTCCTATGGATGATAATGGCTATGATATTGCTGATTATCAAGCGATTGCAGCTATTTTCGGGACCATGGAGGATATGGACCAACTAATCGCTGAAGCTAAGAAACGTGATATTTGTATCATCATGGACTTGGTGGTCAATCATACCTCGGATGAACATGCTTGGTTTGTCGAGGCCTGTGAAAATCCTGACAGCCCTGAGCGTGACTACTATATCTGGCGGGATGAGCCTAATGATCTTGATTCTATCTTTAGTGGGTCTGCTTGGGAGTATGATGAAAAGTCGGGTCAATACTATCTCCACTTTTTCAGTAAGAAACAGCCTGATCTCAACTGGGAGAATGAAAAACTTCGCCAGAAAATTTATGAGATGATGAACTTCTGGATTGATAAAGGCATTGGTGGTTTCCGTATGGATGTCATTGACATGATTGGCAAAATTCCTGACGAGAAGGTAGTCAATAATGGTCCTATGCTCCATCCTTATCTCAAGGAGATGAACCAAGCCACCTTTGGCGATAAGAATCTCTTGACAGTAGGGGAGACCTGGGGAGCAACTCCAGAGATTGCCAAGCTTTACTCTGATCCAAAGGGGCAAGAATTGTCTATGGTTTTCCAATTTGAACACATCTGTCTTCAGTATCAGGAAGGGCAACCTAAGTGGCACTATCAAAAAGCGCTGAATATCCCTAAGTTAAAAGAGATTTTCAACAAATGGCAGACAGAGTTAGGCGTTGAGGACGGCTGGAATTCACTCTTTTGGAACAATCATGACCTCCCTCGTATCGTCTCAATCTGGGGAAATGACCAAGAATACCGAGAAAAATCTGCCAAAGCCTTTGCAATCTTGCTTCATCTCATGAGAGGGACTCCTTATATCTATCAAGGTGAGGAAATTGGGATGACAAATTATCCGTTTGAAACACTGGATCAAGTAGAAGATATTGAATCTCTTAACTATGCGCGTGAGGCTCTTGAAAAAGGCGTTCCGATGGAAGAAATCATGGACAGTATCCGTGTCATTGGACGCGACAATGCCCGTACGCCTATGCAATGGGATGAGAGCAAAAACGCTGGTTTCTCAACTGGTCAACCTTGGTTGGCAGTGAATCCAAACTATCAAGCAATCAACGTTCAAGAAGCGCTAGCAAATCCTGATTCTATTTTCTATACCTATCAGAAGCTAGTTCAAATCCGTAAGGAGAATAGCTGGCTGATTCGAGCTGATTTTGAGCTTCTTGATACGGCTGATAAGGTCTTTGCCTATATCCGTAAAGATGGCGACCGTCGCTTCCTAGTAGTGGCTAACTTGTCCAATGAAGAGCAAGACTTGGCAGTAGAAGAAAAAGTTAAATCAGTCTTGATTGAAAATACCGTGGCTCAAGAAGTCTTTGAAAAACAAATCTTGGCTCCATGGGATGCTTTCTGTGTGGAATTACTATAAACATTTTTTACAAAAAAATCTAAAAATGCAATCGTATAAAAACAAGGGAGGACTGTATGAAAGGCAGAAATCCTTTGTTTTTTTATGGTCAATGTTTATAAACTTTCATTCTAAAAATTCAATTAACTTTACAAATTGCCATGATTTTGGTAAAATAAGCTTATGTTATAAAAACTAACATAAAGGAGAAAGAAGATGAATACAAAGAAGCGTGTTCTTAGTGCAGGCCTGACTTTTGCGGCTGCTTTGTTCTTGGCTGCCTGTGGACAATCAGGTTCAGATACAAAAACTTACTCATCAACCTTTAGTGGAAATCCAACTACATTTAACTATTTATTAGACTACTACGCCGATAATACATCGATTATCACCAACCTAGTTGATGGTTTGCTTGAAAATGACAATCACGGAAATCTAGTTCCGTCTTTGGCAGAAGACTGGTCTGTTTCAAGCGACGGTCTAACTTATACCTACAAATTGAGAAAAGATGCCAAATGGTTCACAGCTGACGGTGAAGAATACGCTCCAGTCAAGGCACAGGATTTTGTGACAGGTATCAAGTATGCGGTGGATAATAAATCACAGGCCATTGACTTGATTCAAAACTCAATCAAGGGCTTGAATGATTATATTACAGGAGCGGATTCTGATTTTTCTAAGGTTGGGGTTAAGGCCATTGATGACCAGACTGTTGAGTATACTTTGACACGCCCAGAGCCTTACTGGAATTCAAAAACAACGAACAGTATTCTTTTCCCAGTAAACGAAGAGTTTCTAAACTCAAAAGGGAAGGATTTTGGTACCCTATCTCCAGATAGTATTCTCTACAGTGGACCTTACTTGTTAAAAGATTTCACATCAAAATCATCTATTGAGTATGTGAAAAATCCGCATTACTATGATCATGACAAAGTATCAATTGAACACGTGAAATTGGCTTATTTTGATGGCTCAGACCAAGAATTGACCATCCGTAACTTTGAAAGTGGAGCCTATTCTATCGCTGGGGTTTATCCAAATAGTTCAAACTTTGCCAAGACCAAGGAGAAATATAAAGATAATATCGTCTATAGCTTGCAGGACAAGACTTCTTGGTATTTCAATTTCAACGTCAATCGTAAGGCTTACAATCATACTGCTAAAACGACAGATGATCAGAAGAAGTCAACTGAGACAGCTGTCTTGAACAAAAATTTCCGTCAAGCAGTGAACTTTGCCTTGGACCGAACAGCTTACTCTGCTCAGTCAAATGGGGAAGAAGCAGCTAGCAAGACCCTTCGTAACACCCTAGTGCCTCCTACATTTGTCCAAGTTGGAGACAAGACCTTTGGAGAAGTAGTCGCTTCTAAATTGGTTAACTATGGAACAGAGTGGGCAGGTATGAACCTAGCAGATGCTCAAGATGCCTATTTTAATAAAGAAAAAGCCCAAGCAAAATTTGCGGATGCTAAAAAAGAATTGGCAAGTCAAGGTGTAACATTCCCTATTCACTTGGATGTGGCAGTTGATCAGACGAATAAGAATGCTGTGACAGGTATGAACTCTGTAAAACAGACTCTTGAATCAGTTTTGGGTGCTGATAATATTGTCATTGATGTTCAACAACTTTCAACAGATGATTTTAATAACGTAGCCTTCTTAGCACCAACACCAGCTGATCGGGATTACGATTTGAGCTTTGATGGTTGGGTAGGTGACTACCAAGATCCGTCAACTTATCTTAATCCTTTCAATGCAGAGGATGGATTCTATCTCAAGATTTTTGGTCTAGATGCCAAGGAAGATAAGGCAAAAATTGCTAGCCTAGGTCTGGATACTTACACTAAGATGCTCAAAGATGCAGATAATGAAAATAAAGATGTAACCAAACGCTATGAAAAATACGCTGAAGCTCAAGCTTGGATGATTGACAATTCTCTAATCATGTCAGCTATGTCAAATGGTGGAACAGCATCTGTAACCAAAGTAACACCATTTACAAGAGGCTATTCACTAGTCGGCATCAAGGGTGACGGAAATAACTACAAGTACATGAAACTGCAAAAAGATACTGTTACAACTAAACAGTATGAAGAAGCCAAAACTAAATGGGAGCAAGAAAGCAAAAAAGCAATCGAAAAAGCTCAAAAAGAAGCAGAAAAGCATGTTAAATAATGATAAGCAGTTCTATTGGATGGTTTTCATAAAGCTATCTTAATAGGGCTACTTTTTGTATATTGTAGTTCAGACTGTTGTGTGATTATACTTTTTTATTTATAGAAAAGAGTTTGGAAACACTGATATATGATGTTAAAATTAAGTAATGCTGTTGCAAAAATACTATAGTGATTTTACTTTTAAGTAGGAATTAAAACGTTATGAGATACGAAGAGCTGGCATTGAAGATTATCTATAAAAGTATTAATTGTAGAATTTATATAAAAAAAGTGATATAATGGGACTATTAAATGTATAGGTGATAATCATGAGTAGACGTTTTAAAAAATCACGCTCACAGAAAACAAAACAGAATATTAATATAATTTTGTCGCTTGTTTATTCTTTGTTGAGTGTATTTTTATTGTTCCTAATCTTTAAGTATAATGTACTTGCTTTTAGAAACTTGAATATTGTAGTTGCAGTTTTAACCTTGATGGTTGCTATTAGTGCTACACTACTAATAATCTATAAAAAAGCCGAAAAGTTCACGATTTTCTTTTTGACACTTGCTGTTTTAGTGAGCTCGGTTTCTTTATTTGCTCTGCAACAATTTGTAGGATTTACAAGTCATATTAATGCAACTTCAAATTATTCAGAGTATTCCCTCAGTGTTGTAGTTTTAAAGGATAGCGATATCAATAATATCGCTCAATTATCTAGTGTTATAGGGCCGACTGGGACGGATAATGAGAATATTCAAAAGTTAATCGCTGATATTAAGACGAGTCAAAATAAGGATTTGACGGTTGATAAAAGTACTTCTTACTTGTCAACTTATAAAAGTTTGATTTCTGGAGAAGCTAAAGCTATTGTCTTAAATAGCGTGTTTGAGAATATTATTGAGGCAGAGTATCCGGATTATGCTTCTAAAATCAAGAAAATTTACACTAAAAAGATGACTAAAGAGGTTGAGACTCCTAAGGTATCTAAAGATCGCTTTTTTAATATCTATGTTAGTGGTATTGATACTTACGGTGCCATTAGCTCAGTTTCTCGCTCAGATGTTAATATCTTGATGACGGTCAATAGGGATACGAAGAGAATCCTTCTTACAACAACTCCTCGAGATTCATATGTTACTATTGCTGATGGTGGTAACAATCAAAAGGATAAATTGACTCATGCTGGTATATACGGGGTTGACTCATCCATTCACACCCTCGAGAATCTTTATGGTGTAGATATTAATTATTATGTTCGTTTGAACTTTACATCATTTTTGAAATTAATTGACTTGTTGGGTGGAGTAGATGTTGATAATGAACAAGAGTTTTCATTGCAAAATGGGAAGTTCCATTTCCCAGTCGGGAATGTTCACCTTAATTCCGAGCAAGCTCTTGGCTTTGTTCGTGAACGGTATTCATTAGCGGATGGAGATCGTGACCGTGGTCGAAACCAACAAAAGGTTATTGTAGCAATTATTCAGAAGTTGACTTCTACAGAGGCCTTGAAAAACTATAGTAGTATTCTTCAAGGATTGCAGGATTCCCTTCAGACAAATATGCCGATTGAGACTATGATGGATCTAGTGAATACTCAATTGGAAAGTGGAGGGAACTATAAAGTAAATTCTCAAGATTTAAAAGGGACGGGTCGGATGGATCTTCCTTCTTATGCAATGCCAGACAGTAACCTCTATATGATGGAAATAGATGATAGTAGTTTAGCTGCAGTTAAAGCAGCTATACAGGATGTGATGGAGGGTAGGTAAAATGATAGACATCCATTCGCATATCGTTTTTGATGTAGATGATGGACCAAAGTCAATAGAAGAAAGTAAAGCACTGTTAAAGGAAGCTTATAATCAAGGAGTTCGAATGATTGTGTCTACTTCGCATCGTCGAAAAGGAATGTTTGAGGCTCCCGAAGAAAAGATTGCAACAAATTTTATTAAGGTTCGTGAAATTGCAAAAGAAGTAGCAGATGATTTAGTCATTGCTTATGGCGCAGAGATATACTATACTCTGGATATTCTAGAAAAGCTAGAAAAAAAAGAAATTCCTACCCTTAATGATAGCCGCTATGCTTTGATTGAGTTTAGCATGCATACTCCCTATCGTGAGATTCATACGGGATTGAGCAATATTTTGATGTTGGGAATCACGCCAGTAATTGCTCATATTGAACGTTACGATGCATTAGAGGATAATGAAAAACGTGTTCGTGAACTGATTGATATGGGGTGCTATACTCAGATAAATAGCTATCATGTTCTAAAACCTAAGTTCTTTGGAGAAAGATATAAATTTATGAAAAAACGAGCGAGGTATTTTTTGGAACGTGATTTAGTTCATGTAATCGCAAGTGACATGCACAATTTAGATGATAGACCTCCATATATGGAACAGGCATACGATATCATTGCTAAGAAATATGGAGCGAAAAAGGCGAAAGAACTTTTTGTAGAAAATCCCAGAAAAATTATAATGGATCAATTAATTTAGGAGAAAATATGAAGGATAAAAACACTTTGGAAATCGATGTATTGCAACTATTCAGAGCTTTATGGAAAAGAAAGTTAGTCATTTTATTGGTGGCAATTATAACTTCTTCAGTTGCTTTTGCTTATAGTACTTTTGTTATCAAACCTGAATTTACTAGTACGACTCGGATTTATGTAGTTAGCCGGAATCAGGAAGAGAAATCTGGTTTGACCAATCAAGACCTACAGGCAGGATCATACTTGGTTAAAGACTATCGTGAAATTATCCTATCGCAGGATGTTTTGGAGAAAGTTGTGTCTGATTTGAAACTAGATTTGACGCCAAAAGGCTTGGCTAATAAAATTAAAGTGACAGTACCAGTTGATACCCGTATTGTGTCTATTTCAGTTAATGATCGAGTTCCTGAAGAGGCAAGCCGTATTGCTAACTCTTTGAGAGAAGTAGCTGCTCAAAAAATTATCAGTATTACTCGTGTTTCAGATGTAACAACCCTTGAGGAAGCACGTCCAGCAATTGGTCCATCATCACCAAATATTCGTCGTAATACTGTGATTGGAGCAGGTCTTGGAGCAAGCCTAGTGATTGTAGTAGTGCTATTGATTGAACTATTTGATGATCGTGTAAAACGTCCAGAAGATATAGAAGATGTTATGGAGATTTCACTCCTTGGAGTCATTCCAAATCTGGAGAAAGTAAAGTAAAGTAAGGGAGAAGAGATGGCAAAGTTAGAATTATCACAACAGAAACTTAACTCTGTAAAAAAAGCAGAAGAGTATTATAACGCTTTACGAACAAATGTACAATTGAGCGGCAATAACTTGAAAGTTATTGCAGTCACCTCAGTTGATCCTAGTGAAGGGAAATCTACAACTTCTACTAATATTGCTTGGGCTTTTGCGCGTGCAGGATATAAGACTCTTTTGGTTGATGCAGATATTCGGAACTCAGTTATGTCTGGAGTATTTAAGTCAAGAGAAAGAATTACAGGTTTGACAGACTATTTAGCTGGAACTCAGGATTTGTCAAATGGGCTTTGTGAGACAAATGTTGACAATTTGTTTGTCATCGAGTCAGGAGTGGCTTCTCCTAATCCAACAGCTCTTCTTCAAAGTGATAACTTTGAAATTATGATTGAAACCTTACGTAAATATTTTGACTATATTATTGTTGATACGGCACCAATTGGAGTTGTAATCGATGCAGCTATTGTTGTACAAAAATGCGATGCATCTATTTTAGTTGTAGAGGCAGGAGTTGCAAAACGAAGAGAAGTACAAAAAGCGAAAAGCCAGTTAGAACAAACAGGAAAACCATTTTTAGGTGTCGTTCTCAATAAATTTGATATTCAACGTGAAAAATATGGCTCTTACGGTGGTTATGGTAATTATGGTAAAAGATAAAATGAGGTTAGGGAGTCCATATAGAAGGACGGGGGTTCTACAATATAACTATGGTAATCTTATAGAATGTACCTGTTAGTTTACTAGCTTATATACTGATTGCAATTTCAGAGACCGATATTTCTTCAAATTAAATATTAGATCTGTTTGGAAGAACAATTGAATTGAACCTTCTAATACATTATTGATAATTCATATATTACTGAAACAAATAAATTTTCTTTAGATGGAGAAAAGTTTTATTTGAAATAGAGGATAAAAGAATTATATTTTTGAAAATCATTGAGTGATCAAATACATATTGAGTTTTTGTGGTTTTATAGGCTGAAAAATTTAATTTGATAAATGGAAATAAGATGAACTTTGTATTTATAGTGAGAGATAGTTTATGTACAGTATATTAAAACGATTAGGAGATATATCTATATCTTTAATAGCGATAATGTTATTTTGTCCAGTTTTTATCCTAATTGCAATTAAATTGGATTCAGAAGGACCGGTAATATTTAAACAAAAACGTTTTGGAATTCACAAAAAAACTTTTTATGTTTTTAAATTTCGGACTATGAAAGTGGAATCACCAAAATATGTGGCAACTCGAGATTTACAAAATCCAGAGCAGTGGATCACTAGAGTGGGAGCTTTCTTAAGGAAAACATCTCTAGATGAATTACCTCAATTATGTAATATTCTTGTTGGTGATATGAGCATTGTGGGTCCTCGACCAGTAGTGGTAAGTGAACGTGATGTAATAGAGGCAAGAGAAAAATACGGTGCAAATGATGTTTTACCAGGATTAACTGGATGGGCGCAAATCAATGGTAGAGACAATCTATCTACAGACATAAAAGCAAAATTGGATGGTTACTATGTGAAGAATAGATCATTAATAATGGATATAAAATGCATAGTAAGAACAATACCTTATGTATTGAAACGAAAAGGAATTGTAGAGGGGAATAAACGAGAGAGTTAAGATAGTGAAATGAAAATTTTATTTGTTAGTCAACATTATAGACCAGAACCTTTTAGATTATCGGATATTTGTGAGGATCTTGTTGAGAGAGGTCATGAAGTTACTGTTTTAACAGGAATTCCTAATTATCCTGAAGGTAAAATATATGCGGATTATAGGAATAAGCAAAATAGACGAGAGACTATAGAAGGAGTTACTGTTTTTCGTTCCTATACAATTCCAAGAGGAAAAAGTACTTTACATAGGATATTAAATTATTTTAGTTTTGCTATTAGTTCATCGATAGGAGTTCTACTGGGACAGTATAAAGCAAAAGATGGTTCAGAATTTGATTGTGTTTTTGTAAATCAATCATCTCCAGTTATGATGGCATGGGCTGGTATGGCTTATAAAAATAAGTATAAGAAACCTTTGTTTCTATATTGTATGGATGTTTGGCCAGATAGTTTAACTGTGGGAGGAGTGAAACAAGATAGCTTGATTTTCAAGTTGTTTAAATTTATCTCAAAAAAAGTTTATCGAGCTAGTGATTATATATTTGTCACTAGTCCATCATTTAAGAATCATTTTGTGAACCAATTTGACATAACAGAACAAAAGATTACTTATTTACCACAATATGCAGAAGATCTTTTTATCCCTGATGAATCTATAGTTAATAAAGAAAGTGTTGACCTAACTTTTGCTGGTAATATTGGCAAAGCACAAAATTTGAAAACTATTTTGAAAGCTGCCAGTTTGATAGAGAAGAATACCGATTTACCCAAAAAAATTCATTTTCATTTTGTTGGAGATGGTACGGAATTGCTAAGTATGAAAGCATTAGCTCATGAATTGGAGTTAAAGAATGTTTCCTTCTATGGAAGACGTTCTTTGGAAGAAATGCCAACATTCTATAAAAAATCAGATGCTATGTTAGTTTCTTTAATAGGAGACTCGATAGTTTCTCGTACTATACCTGGAAAGGTACAATCTTATATGGCAGCAGGAAAACCAATTATAGGTGCAATTTCAGGAGATACTAAAGCAATCGTAGAGGAAGCAAATTGTGGCTATGTTAGTCCTGAACAAGATGTGAAACAGCTGGCAAAAAATATTTGTGAATTCAGTATGTTATCTATAGAGGAACAAAAGGAGTTAGGGAAGCAAGCTCGTTATTACTATGAAAAGCACTTTTCTAAAGAGCAGTTTATGACACAGTTGGAAAAGTATTTGAGAGAGGAATTTTCCTAATGAAAATTTTGATGATTAATACTGTTTGTGGTATTAGGAGTACAGGTAGAATTTGTACGGATATCGCAACCGCTTTAACAAAGAAGGGGCATGAAGTTAAGATTGCATATGGACGTGAGCATGTGCCGTCACAGTATCGAGATTACGCGGTTAAAATAGGTTCTAGAGTGGATGTAAATAGACATGTCTTACAAGCTCGAATTTTTGATAATGCTGGTTTTGGAAGTAAAGCGGCAACTAGAAAATTTATCACTTGGGTGAAAGAATATGATCCTGATATTATTCATTTGCATAATTTACATGGATACTATATTCATGTAGAAGAATTATTTTCCTATTTAAAAACTTGCGGAAAGAAAATTTTATGGACTTTACATGATTGTTGGGCTTTTACTGGACATGGTGCTTACTTTGATACTTTAGAATGCGAAAAAATTGGACAGTGCCATCATTCGAGTCAAAAAAACGATTATCCAAAGTCATTAATTGATTTTTCATCTAGAAATTTTGAACGTAAAAAAAATTTGTTTACAGGTGTTCCAAACTTGACACTTATTACACCATCAGAGTGGTTGGCAAATTTGGTAAGAAATTCATTTTTGAAAGAATATCCCGTAACAGTCATTCATAATGGTATTGATACTACTATATTTAAACCAAGGTTATTAGAGGCTCAAGAATTGAGAAAAAAATTCCGTTTAGAAGGAAAACAGGTACTGCTTGGTGTGGCTTCTATCTGGGATCAGCGTAAAGGCTTGGATGATCTATTAGAATTATCTACACAGCTAAAATCTTATCAACAATTAGTTTTGATAGGATTATCAAAAGAACAATTGAATAAACTTCCTAAAGAGATTATTGGTCTGACCACAACAGATAGTGTGGAAGAACTTTCTGCTTGGTACACGTTGGCAGATGTATTTATCAACCCGACAACACAGGATAATTATCCGACAACTAATTTAGAAGCTATTGCCTGTGGGACACCAGTTGTGAGCTACCCAACTGGGGGGAGTATAGAAAGTACACATATGTACGGTATAGTGTGTAGTGATAGAACTGTTACTTCAATACTAGGATCCCTAAAAGAAGTGAGTCAATGTAAAAGGAATCCTAATTTTAATTTGTCAAAAGAGTATTTTGTAGAAAATATACTCAATTTATACTAGTGGAACTGGAGTTGATATGATAAAGATTTTATACGTTAACGGCGGGACTATGGATAGAGGCGGTGTATCTACCTTTATGATGAACGTTTATGAAAAAATGCATTCTGAAAAAATTCAAATTGATTTTTTAGTCCATACATTGTCCAAAGGTGTACGCGATGAAGATATTTTAAATCTTGGAGGTAAAATCTTTAGAGTTCCTGCTAGAGGAAAGAATCCTCTAAAAAATTATCGCCAAATTAAACAAATTATGTTGGATGGAAATTATGATGTAGTTCATGCGCATGCTGATGCAGGAAATAGTACAATTTTATCTATTGCAAAAGAGTGTGATATTCCTATTCGTATTTCACATTGCCATAATACAAACTATACAAACAAAAGTTTATTAAAGAAATTTTTGAATGAGCAATTCAAGAAGCAAATTCCGAGATATGCTACTCATCTATGGGCTTGTTCGGAAAAAGCAGGAGAGTGGTTATATGGGAATCACTCTTTTGAAGTTATTCCTAATGCTATTGATGTTCAAAAGTTCATCTATAGTCCACAATTATCTAAAGATTTACGTAAGGAATTAAATTTAGAAAATAAATTTGTTATTGGTCATGTGGGGCGATTTGATTATCAGAAGAATCATGATTTTCTTCTTAAAGTTTTTGCGGAAGTTATCAATGAAAGAGAAGATGCTCATCTCGTTCTGATTGGTAAAGGAGAATTGGAAGAGGTTATTAAAAAGCAAGCAAATCAATTAGGAATATTGGATAAGATTAGTTTTTTAGGTGAGTCTTCTAATGTGAACAAATTGATTAATGTATTTGATGTAGGTGTTTTTCCATCTCTTTTTGAAGGTTTTAGTATAGCTATGGTAGAGATGCAAGTCAACGGTTTACCATTAGTGGTTTCTGATAATGTTCCAAGTGAGATTAATTTAACTGATAATATACGTTTTTTATCACTGGATGAAACAGTTAAATATTGGTGTGAAACGATTTTGGAGACCAAAGGACGGGATACTGGGGCAGTTGATAAAATTATTGCTAAGGGTTATAACCTGTCTGATATGGTTAATAAGTTAACAAAAACTTATGAAAGAATTGTAGATAAATCATGAAAAAAGTATTATTTGTAACTAATATTCCATCGCCTTATCGTGTGGATTTCTATAATCAACTTGGGAAATTTGTAGATTTAACTGTTATTTTTGAAGCAACAGGAGCTCAAGATATTAGATTTGATTACCGTGAGACTTTTAAAAATTTTACCGCCATTTTTTTAAGTGAAGGTAATATTGATGAGAAGAAATTAAATTCAGCTATATTCCAGTATTTAATTCCTGAAAAATATGACTATATTTTTTTGACTAACTATTCTTATCGAACAGAATTATTTGGTTATTTAAAGTGTGTTTTTTATAAGATGCCGTTTGTATTAGAAATTGATGGCGGTAAGATACCAGAAAGCGAGAATTTTTTAAAATACCAGTTTAAAAAATTTATTCTTACAAAACCCTGCTATTATTTTAGCCCAAGTCAGTCCAGTGATGATTTCTTAGCGCATTATCATGTGAATAAAGAAAATATTTATCGGTATTCATTTACTTCCTTATCAGAGAAAGACATACGACGTCAAATTGTCGATGAGGAAGAAAAACAATTTTTAAGAAAGAAACTGGGATTCAGTCCAACTAAAAAAACAATTTTATTTGTTGGTAGAATCATCCCTGGTAAAGGTGTGGATGTTTTAATCAAGGCTGTTCAGAATCTATCAGACAATGTACAATGTTTGATTGTAGGACCAAGTCCTGATAGTGAATATAAACAATATTTGCTTGATCTTATTGGACAAGATAGCCGTTTTCATTTTATTGATTTTTTACAGACATCTGAACTGAAACAATACTACAAGCTATCTGATATATTTGTTTTACCAACAAAGTCTGATGTTTGGGGACTTGTTGTAAATGAGGCAATGTCTCAGGGGCTTCCTGTTATCTCTACATCTGCATGTGTTGCTGCAATTGAGCTTGTTTCGAATGGTTACAATGGATATATTATTGATAAGGTTGATGACTGGAAAGCTATTTTTCAAAAGTTAAGCAAAGTATTACAGGATGACTCATTACGAGTTCAATTATCTCAAAATGCTTTATCTACTATTAAACACTACACTATTGAAACAATGGTTAAAGAGCATTTGAAATTTATGGAGGAAAAATGAGGATATCTATTGCGATGACAACCTATAATGGAGCAGATTATTTGCTAGAGCAGCTAGAATCGCTTCGCACTCAGAGTTTAATGGCTGATGAAGTTATTATTGTTGATGATTGTTCAACAGATAATACAGTTGATTTACTTAATATGTATATTCAGAAGCATCATCTCGATAATTGGGTATTGATAAAAAACTCATCTAATATAGGTTGGAGAAAAAACTTTAGAAAAGCTCTTCAAGAGACAACAGGAGATGTAGTTTTTCTTTGTGATCAGGATGATATTTGGAACAAAGATAAAATTTCACTGATGGTAAAAGAGTTTCATAAATCGCCGTCAATAGAACTATTGGCTAGTAACTATGAGATTCTCGATTTTGGTAGAAATGATAAAATCAAGATTAGGGATGTTGAGTTAGATAATGGTGCTATCGTCCCGTTTTCGTTAAAAAACAAGAGTATTTCTGTTATGAGACCAGGATGTACTTTTGCAGTTAAGCGTGAGTTAATAGTTCTGTTAGAAAAGTATGATATAGATAGATTTGGCCATGATAATATTTTATGGAATCTAGCTATGATAAGAGGAACTCTATATCTATACTTAAAACGCTTAATACATTTTCGTCGCCACGAAACAAGTGCTTCTGCTCCTAACCAATCTCTTAATCGTGAACGGCGAGTTGTTGAAGTGGATACTAGTTATCAAATTGCAGTTTTCTTACTTGATGTGGCTCGTAAAGAATATTTAGACATAAAAATAATTTCTCAACTTGAAAATATGGCAATGGTTCTTGAGAGACGTAGAGATATTTTAAAAGATGGTACTCTTATGCAAATAGTTCATTTCCAATTGAAGTATTATGCTTATTATCCTACATTCCGCAATTTAATATCAGATATATTAGTGTTTTTAAAAAAATAATGAGAGAGAAGAGTTTTGAGTAAAATTTCTAAAAATTATCTATATAACTTAATTTATCAAGTGGTAGTTTTAATATTACCACTATTGATTACTCCATATGTTGCTAGAGTATTGGGCGCACACCAGTTGGGAATTTACGATTATGCCAATTCAATCGTTACTTTGATTTATACTTTAGGTTTACTAGGTATCGGTCACTATGGAAATCGCGAATGTGCCTATACTAGAGATGATAAAGAGGAACTATCAGAGACATTTTGGAGTATTTTGGCTATTCAGATTATTTTAGGATTTTTTTCACTATTCTTCTTATACATTTTTTCTAACATAAATTCAAATTATCAAGTTTATTTTCAACTTTTTTCCATTTGGCTTTTTGGGTCTATTCTTGATTGTACGTGGTTCTATCGTGGCTTAGAGGAAATGCAGTATGTTGTATTAAAAAACATTATTGCTAAGTTATTATTTACGATAGCGACCTTCTTATTTGTAAAAAGCGAAACAGATCTAGCTCTATATGTGCTCATATATGGTCTCTCTGTTTTAGTAGCCAATTTATCAGCTTATAGTCAACTAAGGATGTTTATTAGTAGACCAAAGATAAATATTAATCGTTTTACGGAGATTATTTTAGGGAGTCTCAAACTATTTTTACCAAGTATCATCATGCAAATTATGTTATCTGCTGATAAAATTGTTCTAGGCTCTTTAGGTTCGGGAATCAGCAATGTTTCTTACTATAGTAATGCAGAGAAGATTATACAGATACCACTCTCTTTAATAGTAGTATTAAATTCTGTTATGATGCCCCGAATAGCAAATGAATTTCGTAATAGACGGTTAGAAAATATGAAAAAGTATCTGACAACTGCAGCTGAATTTTCTTTGTTCTTAGCTGTTCCATTGTCGATTGGCCTTTATGCTATTGCAGATACTTTTGTTCCGTGGTTTTTAGGCGAAAGTTTTATGCCATCTATAGATGCTCTTAAATGGCTTGCTCCTATTGCTGTTGGCAATGCTTTACTAGGAGTCTCAGGTAGTCAGTATTTTGTTGCAGTTAATAAAACAAAAGTCTTATTCTTTTCTAATACTTTAGCTGCAATTTTAAATATTCTATTAGATTTGTTACTTGCTCCAATGTTTGGAGTAGTAGGTGTTTGTTTAGCAACTATAGTATCACTTACCTCTTCTGTTATAGTGCAATACTATATAATGTCAAAGGATATACCTGTTTTACCTATTTTGAAGTCATTATTTAAATATCTCATTTATTCTATGATAATGGGGATAATTATTATTGTTCCCTTCAGAGGATATCCAGCAAATTATGGAACAACTATTAAGCAAATCGTTCTTGGGATAGTAGTTTACTTTGGCTTGAGCTTGTTGACGCGAGATGTATTTGTTTTTCAAGCATTAGATTTTGTAAAGAAAGGATTCAAAAAAAGTAGATGATTTCAGCTTTATTTTATATAAGTTTTTTAACAAATCTATTAGTCGTAGTCAATAGGATACGTATAAATTTTCTAGCATTTTTATCTTGGTTAGTTTTGTTTTTTATCTATGCAGGAAATATCCGAGAAGGATTTTCAGATTTAACTCATTATCGTGCAAGATATGCTGTAGGAAAAAGTAGTCTGTATTTTTCAGACCATGCGTATAATTTTTTTGCAGATTGGTTTTCACATCACTCCATCTCTTTTCAAGTTTTTTTAGCATGTATTTTTCTATTCTCCTCAGCATGTTTCTATTTTGTTGCTAAAAAATTGCATTGTAATTATAATCTTCTAATTTTATTGCTATCTCTTTTTTATTTCTTTTATACTTTAGAAGTTCTAAGATTCTTTTTAGCAGCTAGTGTAGCACTTATAGCGCATTATTATCTTTCACAAAATCATCGATTCATATTCATAGGATTGATGTTCATAGCGTTTCTGTTTCATGGATCTATTATTTATTTCTTACCATTTGTTATTTTTTATAGACAAAAAAATACTAGTAAGATGCTATGGGCATTGGTATTTATATCTACGGTCTTAATTGTGACAAATCTATTGGTAGGTAATAATTCTAGCTACTTGACTAAAATATTTGAACTGCTAGGGAGCGAGGCCACTAAAAGTCGTGTTATGTATTATACAGCGAAATCGACTCGTCTTGGTTTTATATTGTATGATAGTTACTATATTTTCAACCTACTAATTAGTATTAACCTTAAAAAGATTGCAAAAACAGTTTCAAATGCACCTCAGGAAGTGATCAATTTTATCAATCTGGTGTATCAACATAGTTTTTTTAGTACAATTTTTTTACCACTAATTATGTTTAGTACAGCATTTACTCGCTATTTAATTTTTACTGTTGTTTTAAATTTTATAGCTATTGCAGCTTTACAACCATTTATGCAACAATCATTTATAAAATTAAAGAGTGGGCTTTATATTATTTTCGGAGTTTTAGGTGCTACTTGTTTTTGGTGGTATCTAAGAGAAAATGTCCTTTATTTTTATGAGGCACTTTTGCCAAATTTATTTAACTGATTTTATATTCTTTATGTCTGTACTTTGCAAACACTACAAGAGTGGTCTATAATATAAAAATATAAAGAAATACGGTATAGCTATTTCTTTAGAAAGTGGAAATTTAAATGATTAATTACAGCGCAGATGAATTAGATATGATTCAGAAGCTTGAACTCAAAATATTAAAAGAAATTATTCGAATATGTAAAAAAGAAAATATAGAGTATTTTTTAATTGGTGGAAGTGCTCTTGGAGCAATACGTCATGGAGGATTTATACCATGGGATGACGATATTGATGTTGGTATGACACGTGAGAATTATGATAACTTTTTGAGAGTAGCTGAACAGTATTTAGGAGAAGAGTTTTATTTACAATCACCCTCCTCTGATAGAAGATCACCCTATTCTTACAGTAAACTAATGTTAAAAGGGACTTTGTTCTTAGAGTATGCCCAAAGAAATTTAAAAACACAAAGTGGTATTTATGTAGATATTTTTCCATTTGACGAGGTTCCAGACAATGAGATAGAAAATGAGAGACAATTTAAAGCTGTACAGTTTTATAAAAAGTTATATGTGATGAGGATGCTACCTACTGTTTCTAAGGCTCCTGAGAATTTGATTCAAGGTTTAAAAGCTATGCTAAGGAGATGCATTCATTATAGCTTAAAATTAATTCCTAAAAGTTTAATACTCAAAAAAATTGATCAATTTTCTAGATTATATAATGGAACAAATCAATCGGCATTTGCTTGTTTAGATTTTCCAGTAAGAAATGTAGAATATGTTTTAAAAACAACACTATACCCCCTAATTGAACATAAATTTGAGGAAATCACAATTTTATTACCTGGTGATTTTCATCAATACTTGACTACACATTATGGTGAGTACATGAAGTTGCCACCTTTAGAAGAACGTGTTGGGCATAGACCATATTTGATTGATTTAGGAATATATGGAAAGGAAGAAAAATGAAGAGAGTGATTACTTACGGGACTTTTGATTTACTTCATTACGGTCATATCAATTTATTGAAGCGTGCTAAAGATTTGGGAGATTATTTAATAGTAGCTCTATCTACTGATGAATTTAATCTTCAAAAAGATAAGATTTCATATTTCGATTATCAGCAGCGTAAAATTTTGCTTGAATCTATTCGTTATGTAGATTTGGTAATTCCTGAGATTTCATGGGAACAAAAACGAGAAGATGTAAAGAAGTATTATGCTGATATCTTTGTTATTGGTGATGATTGGGAAGGTAAGTTTGATTTTTTGAAAGATGAGGGCGTAGAAGTAGTATATTTACCTCGTACTGAAGAAATTTCTACTACACAGATTAAAGAAGATTTAAACAAGACCAAAGGTGGAAAATAATATGTCACAATTTACAGGAAAAACTCTTCTAATTACAGGAGGGACAGGTTCATTTGGAAATGCGGTTCTCAAGCGTTTTTTAGAAACAGATATCTCAGAGATTCGTATCTTTTCGCGAGATGAAAAGAAACAAGATGATATGCGTCATGAGTTTCAGGTAAAAGTACCAGAAGTGGCTGGGAAAATCCGCTTTTACCTCGGAGATGTGCGTGACTTAGCTTCGGTAAAAAATGCTATGCATGGTGTGGATTATGTTTTTCATGCTGCTGCTCTGAAACAGGTACCTTCTTGTGAATTTTTCCCTGTAGAAGCAGTAAAAACTAACATTTTGGGAACTGAGAATGTCCTTACTGCAGCTATCGAAGCGGGTGTAAAGCAAGTTATTTGTCTTTCTACAGATAAGGCGGCGTATCCTGTTAATGCTATGGGAACATCCAAGGCTATGATGGAAAAGATTGCTGTTGCTAAGTCACGGACGGTAAATCCTGAGCATACAAAGATATGTGTTACTCGTTATGGGAATGTTTTGTGTAGCCGTGGATCTGTAGTTCCTCTTTGGATTGAGCAGATTAAGCAAGGAAATGATCTTACAATTACTGAACCTAGCATGACACGTTTTGTCATGACATTGGAAGAAGCAGTAGATTTAGTTTTATTTGCATTTAAAGAAGGAAAATCTGGAGATATACTAGTTCAGAAAGCACCAGCATGTACGATTGAAGTTTTGGCTAAGGCTGTATCAGAAATTTTTGTCTCAAAACAAGATATTAAGATTATAGGTATTAGACACGGAGAAAAGATGTATGAAACACTACTAACTAATGAAGAGTGTGCAAATGCAATTGATTTGGGTGATTTTTATAGAGTTCCTAGTGATAATCGTAATCTTAACTATGATAAGTATTTCAAAGATGGTAGTACGAATAGAAATTTGTTGACAGAATTCAATAGTAATAATACTGATTTGATGGATGTAGAGCAAGTTAAAAGAAAGTTGCTAGAATTAGATGAAATACAGACAGCAATTCGTGATATGGTAGCAGATGAAGATATGTAAAATCTTTTAAGATACATTAAAATTATCAAGGATATATAATGTATCATGTATTGTCGAGAGAGTTGACTATTAAAATAGCATATAAAACAAGGAGGGGGCATGATTAAAAATATTTTAATTACAGGAGCGAAAGGATTTGTAGGAAAAAATCTTATCTGTACTCTGGAAGCTTTGAAAGATGGACGAGATAGAACTCGTCCTAATTTAGAGATTGGAGAGATTTTTCAGTATGATCGTGATACAGATCCGATTTTATTAGAAGAATATTGTAAGAAGGCTGATTTTGTATTCCATTTAGCTGGTGTCAATCGTCCACAGAATCCTGATGAATTTATGGAGGGAAATTACGGTTTTTCAAGTAGACTATTAGAGATTTTAGAAAAGTATGAAAACACTTGTCCTGTTCTACTCTCGAGTTCTACTCAAGCTAGTTTAGAAGGCCGATTTTCGAACTCTGTATATGGACAATCTAAGCTAGCAGGGGAAGAACTCTTCTTTGAATATGGAAAGAAAACGGGAGCACCTGTCTTAGTTTACCGTTTCCCAAATCTTTATGGGAAGTGGTGTCGCCCTAACTATAATTCTGCTGTAGCAACTTTCTGTCATAATCTAGCTCACGATTTGCCTATTCAAGTAAATGATCCAAGTGTAGAATTGGAGTTGCTGTATATTGATGATTTGATACAAGAGTGTCTAACTGCATTGGAAGGAAATCCTCATCGTTGTAATCTAGATGGATTACAAATCTTACCTAGTCTATCAGGAAATTACTGCTATGTACCAACGACTCATCGTGCAACCTTAGGAGAGATTGCTTCTCTATTAGAAACATTTAAAAAACAGCCTGATAGTTTAGTTATGCCTGAAATTCCTCAAGGATCTTTTGAAAAGAAATTGTATTCTACCTACCTATCTTATTTACCAGTAGATAAGTTTAAGTTTCCTCTAAAAATGAATATAGATGAACGAGGTAGTTTTACGGAATTATTAAAAACAGAAAATGCGGGTCAATTTTCTGTCAATATTTCTAAACCTGGCATTACTAAAGGGCAACATTGGCATCATACTAAATGGGAATTTTTCATGGTTGTTTCTGGTCGTGCTTTAATACAAGAGCGTAGGATAGGGCTGGATGAAAACGGACAAGAATATCCTATTCTGAACTTTGAAGTGTCGGGCGATAAGATTGAAGCAATACATATGATACCGGGCTATGCACATAATATTATTAATCTTTCCGATACAGAAAATTTAGTTACTGTAATGTGGGCTAATGAGTCATTTGATCCTAGCCATCCAGATACTTTTTTTGAACAAGTGGAGAAATAAATGAAAATTAAGACAGATTATAGTGATATTCGTTTTAAAGATAATGGCAAACTTAAGTTATTGATTATTGTGGGAACACGTCCAGAGATTATACGTTTAAGTAGTGTTATTACTAAATGTCGAAAGTATTTTGATGTTGTTTTGGCACATACTGGACAAAACTATGATTATAATTTAAATGGTATTTTCTTCGATGATTTAGGTTTAGACACTCCAGATGTATACATGGATGCTGTTGGAGATGATCTTGGTGCTACTGTAGGGAATATTATCAATACTTCCTACAAATTGATGAATCAAATTAAACCAGATGCTTTATTAATTTTAGGGGATACAAATTCTTGTTTATCAGCTATTGCTGCCAAACGTTTACATATTCCAATTTTTCATATGGAGGCTGGCAATCGCTGTAAGGATGAGTGTCTACCGGAAGAGACTAATCGTAGGATTGTTGATATTATTTCAGATGTTAACTTGGCATATTCTGAACATGCTCGTAAGTATTTACATGAGTGTGGTTTACCTAAAGAGCGCACGTACGTAACTGGTTCTCCTATGGCAGAAGTGTTACATAAAAATTTATCTGCCATTGAGTCTTCAGATATCCATGAACGTTTGGGATTGAAAAAAGGAGGTTATATCCTACTTTCAGCTCACCGTGAGGAAAATATTGATACAGATAAAAATTTTCTCTCTCTCTTTACGGCAATTAATAAATTAGCTGAAAAGTATAATATGCCAATCTTGTATTCTTGTCATCCTCGATCTAAGAAAAGGCTAAAAGAGAGCGGTTTTGAACTAGATAAACGTGTGATTCAGCATGAGCCACTAGGATTCCATGATTATAATTGTTTACAGATGAATGCGTTTGTTGTAGTATCTGATTCGGGAACTTTACCAGAAGAAAGTAGTTTCTTTACTAGTCAAGGTTATCCTTTTCCTGCTGTATGTATTCGTACAAGTACAGAACGTCCTGAGTCCTTAGATAAGGCAGGATTTATTTTGGCAGGTATTGATGAAAATTCTCTTCTACAAGCAGTTGAAACTGCTGTTAGCTTGGCAGAAGATGAGGATTTTGGATTACCGGTTCCAGATTATGTCGAGGAAAATGTCTCTACCAAAGTTGTTAAGATAATACAGAGCTATACAGGGATAGTGGATAAAATAGTTTGGCGGAAAAACTGAATTGTATATTTTTAATAAAATAATCAATTCTTAATAGAACAGGAATAAAATTGAACGAATTTGATAGAAATGACTTCTTTGATAGCAGAGGGTATTGCCATTCTATCGGATTATGGCTTGTTTTTGCGCCTTATGTTTGATAGAATAAAGTAACAACACTTTAACAATTGCAGTGAGGTGAGAATAATGGCAGTAATTTTTAAAGATGTACTTATTGAAGAGAAGACTGAAGAAGAAGAAAAACAACATATTTTATCTATTTTAAATGGTGAGTATGACTTATCTGATGATGTAAGTCGTAGATTACGACGATTGATTGAGGAAAGTAAACGCTTGGAAGTGTTTGTTAAGGAGACGCACTCACTTGTCTAGTTCGTATTCTGTTAATGAATTGAAATTAATAAGTATCTCATTGTCATTTTTTAACGATTAGGAAGTTAGGGATTTCTAATGACTCTCAGGTTACTATGTATTTTAGTATTGAAAACTAAGAAATGGTGAAATTATGCCCCTTACACAGTTATTTGAAACATTCTTAGAAAATGATTTTTAATTGTATGCAAACAAAGTAGAATTCGCTTATTTCATTTTATGCTAAATATAATATGAAGTAAGTGAATTTTTATAGATAAAGAAGAATTTTTCTGTATTTTTTAGATAATAATTTGAAAAAATGTGATGATTATTTTCCTTTTAGAGTAGTACACAATTAATAGCAATTGACTCTAAAACAACAAAGAAAGGTACCCTACTATGAAAGGTATTATTCTAGCAGGTGGTTCGGGGACACGTTTATATCCTTTGACTCGAGCTGCATCAAAACAACTAATGCCGGTTTATGATAAACCGATGATTTACTACCCACTTTCAACATTGATGTTGGCTGGGATTAGGGATATTTTGATTATTTCAACTCCACAGGATTTACATCGATTCCAAGAGCTTCTTCAAGACGGATCTGAGTTTGGGATTAAACTTTCTTATGCAGAGCAACCAAGTCCAGATGGTTTGGCACAAGCTTTTATCATTGGGGAAGAGTTTATTGGTGATGATAGTGTTGCTCTGATCTTAGGTGATAATATTTACCACGGTCCTGGCCTTTCTAAGATGCTACAAAAGGCAGCTAGTAAGGAGTCGGGAGCAACTGTTTTTGGCTACCATGTGAAGGATCCAGAGCGCTTTGGTGTGGTTGAGTTTGACAAGGATATGAACGCTATTTCTATTGAAGAAAAGCCAGAGCAACCTCGTTCAAACTATGCAGTTACAGGTCTCTATTTCTATGATAATGATGTAGTAGAGATTGCCAAAAGTATAAAACCAAGCCCTCGTGGTGAATTGGAAATTACAGACGTTAACAAGGCTTATCTAGATCGTGGAGACTTATCCGTTGAGGTTATGGGACGTGGCTTTGCTTGGTTGGATACTGGAACTCATGAAAGTTTACTAGAGGCTTCACAGTACATCGAGACAGTCCAACGGATGCAAAATGTTCAGGTAGCAAACTTGGAAGAAATTGCTTACCGCATGGGCTATATCAGTCGCGAAGATGTATTGGCTTTAGCCCAACCACTTAAGAAAAATGAATACGGGCAGTATTTGCTCCGTTTGATTGGAGAAGCATAGATGACAGATAATTTTTTCGGTAAGACGCTTGCAGCACGCAAGGTTGAGGCAATTCCAGGTATGCTGGAATTCGATATCCCTGTTCATGGAGATAATCGTGGCTGGTTTAAAGAAAATTTCCAAAAGGAAAAAATGCTTCCACTTGGTTTCCCAGAGTCTTTCTTTGCAGAAGGAAAATTGCAAAACAATGTATCTTTCTCACGTAAAAATGTCCTCCGTGGCCTACATGCAGAACCTTGGGATAAGTACATCTCTGTAGCAGATGGTGGGAAAGTTCTGGGTTCTTGGGTTGATCTACGCAAGGGAGAAACATTTGGGAATACCTATCAGACAGTAATTGATGCAAGTAAGGGAATCTTTGTTCCTCGAGGTGTGGCCAATGGTTTCCAAGTCCTATCAGATACAGTGTCTTATAGTTACCTGGTCAATGACTACTGGGCTCTTGAACTCAAACCCAAGTATGCCTTTGTGAACTACGCTGATCCAAGCCTTGGCATTGAATGGGAAAATCTTGCAGAAGCAGAGGTTTCAGAAGCAGATAAAAATCATCCACTACTTAAGGATGTAAAACCTTTGAAAAAAGAAGATTTGTAAAAAGGAAAGAATATGACTGAATACAGAAAAATTATCGTGACAGGTGGAGCTGGTTTTATCGGTTCCAACTTTGTCCACTATGTTTACAAGAATTTTCCAGATGTTCACGTGACAGTCTTAGATAAATTGACTTATGCTGGAAACCGAGCCAATATTGAGGAAATTTTAGGCGATCGTGTTGAGTTAGTTGTTGGTGACATTGCGGATGGGGACTTGGTAGACAAGTTGGCTGCTCAAGCAGATGCTATCGTTCACTATGCCGCTGAGAGTCACAATGATAATTCACTCAATGATCCATCACCATTTATCCATACTAACTTTATCGGAACCTATACTCTTTTGGAAGCAGCTCGAAAATACGACATTCGCTTCCACCATGTGTCTACAGACGAAGTTTATGGCGACCTTCCTCTACGCGAGGATTTGCCAGGACTTGGTGAAGGTCCAGGTGAGAAATTTACTGCTGATACCAAATACAATCCTAGCTCTCCATACTCATCAACTAAGGCGGCTTCAGACTTGATTGTCAAAGCCTGGGTACGTTCTTTTGGTGTGAAGGCAACGATTTCCAACTGTTCAAATAACTATGGTCCTTATCAACACATTGAAAAATTTATCCCACGTCAGATTACTAACATCCTAAGTGGAATCAAGCCAAAACTTTACGGTGAAGGTAAGAATGTTCGTGACTGGATTCATACCAATGACCATTCTTCAGGTGTTTGGACAATCTTGACAAAAGGGCAAATTGGTGAAACCTACTTGATTGGGGCTGATGGAGAGAAAAACAACAAGGAAGTTTTGGAACTTATCCTTAAGGAAATGGGACAAGCTGAGGATGCCTATGATCATGTTACTGACCGTGCAGGACATGACCTTCGCTATGCGATTGATGCAAGCAAGCTCCGTGATGAGTTGGGGTGGAAACCTGAATTTACCAACTTTGAAGCTGGGCTCAAGGAAACAATCAAGTGGTATACAGATAACCAAGAATGGTGGAAAGCAGAGAAAGAAGCTGTTGAAGCCAATTATGCTAGGACTCAGGAGATTATTACAGTATAAAAAGCAGGAAATCGCTGCTTTTTATTGCTATATTGGGAAGAGTTGCAAACAAGAAAGGTATAGAGATGATTTTAATTACAGGGGCAAATGGCCAATTAGGAACTGAACTTCGTTATTTATTGGATGAGCGTAATGAAGAGTACGTAGCAGTAGATGTGGCTGAGATGGACATTACCAATGCAGAGATGGTTGAGAAAGTTTTTGAAGAGGTGAAACCAACTTTAGTCTACCACTGTGCAGCCTATACTGCTGTTGATGCAGCAGAGGATGAAGGAAAAGAATTGGACTATGCTATCAATGTTACGGGGACAGAAAATGTCGCCAAAGCATCTGAAAAGCATGGTGCAACTCTAGTTTATATTTCCACAGACTATGTCTTTGACGGTAAGAAACCAGTTGGACAAGAGTGGGAAGTTGATGACCGACCAGATCCACAGACAGAATATGGCCGCACTAAGCGTATGGGAGAAGAGTTAGTTGAGAAGTATGTGTCTAATTTCTATATTATCCGTACTGCCTGGGTATTTGGAAATTATGGTAAAAACTTCGTTTTTACCATGCAAAATCTTGCGAAAACTCATAAGGTCTTAACAGTTGTAAATGACCAGCATGGTCGTCCGACTTGGACTCGTACCTTGGCTGAATTTATGACATACCTAGCTGAAAATCGCAAGGAATTTGGTTATTATCATTTGTCAAATGATGCGACAGAAGACACAACTTGGTATGATTTTGCAGTTGAAATTTTGAAAGATACAGATGTGGAAATCAAGCCAGTCGATTCAAGTCAATTTCCAGCAAAAGCTAAACGTCCGCTAAACTCAACAATGAGCCTTTCTAAAGCTAAAGCTACTGGATTTGTCATTCCAACTTGGCAAGATGCCTTGAAAGAATTTTACAAACAAGAAGTAAGATAAGCAATAGAATGATTTTCTAGTTTGATAAAAGAAGTATACAATGAACTCCAAAGGAGCATAAGATGTACGATTATCTTATTGTTGGTGCTGGTCTTTTTGGTGCAGTATTTGCTCATGAAGCAGCCTTAAAAGGAAAAAAAGTAAAAATCATTGAAAAACGGAATCATATCGCGGGTAATATCTATACTCGTGAAGAGGAAGGAATTCAAGTTCACTAGTATGGTGCCCATATATTCCATACTTCTGACAAGGAGATTTGGGACTATGTAAATCAGTTTGCAGAGTTTAACCGTTACACAAACTCTCCAGTTGCAAATTATGAGGGAGAGATTTATAACCTACCTTTTAATATGAATACCTTCAATAAACTTTGGGGAGTTATAACGCCAGCAGAAGCACAAGCTAAGATTGAGGAGCAACGAGCAGTTCTAAATGGTAAAATTCCTGAAAATTTAGAAGAACAGGCAATCTCTCTTGTAGGTACAGACATCTACGAAAAATTAATTAAAGATTATACTGAAAAACAGTGGGGTAAACCAACTACGGAACTTCCAGCCTTTATCATTCGCCGTTTGCCAGTACGCCTGACCTATGATAACAATTATTTTAATGATACCTATCAAGGGATTCCAATTGGTGGCTACACTTAAATAGTTGAAAAAATGTTGGATCATGAAAATATTGATGTTGAAACAAATGTTGATTTTTTTGCCAATAAAGAGCAATATATGAAGGACTTCCCTAAGATTGTCTTTACCGGTATGATTGATGAATTCTTCGACTATAAGTTGGGTGAACTAGAGTATCGTAGTCTTCGTTTTGAAAATGAGACCTTAGATATGGAGAATTACCAAGGAAATGCAGTTGTCAACTATACAGATGCAGATACTCCTTATACCCGTATTATTGAACCCAAACATTTTGAGTTTGGAAATCAAGCCAAGACGATTATTACTAAAGAACATTCTAAAGCATGGGAAAAAGGTGATGATCCTTATTATCCAGTTAATAATGATCGTAATAATCATTTATATAAATCATATAAAAAATTGGCTGATGAGCAAGGGAATGTTATCTTTGGTGGCCGCCTAGGACACTATCGTTATTACGATATGCACCAAGTTATTGGAGCAGCTTTGCAGTGCGTGAGAAATGAGTTAGATTAATACTCAATGAAAATCAAAGAGCAAACTAGGAATCCAGCCGCAGACTGCTCAAAGCACTGTTTTGAGGTTGTAGATAAGATTGACGAAGTCAGTCACATATATACGCAAGGTGAAGAAGACTTGGTTTGAATTTAGTATAAACAAGTAAAACTGTTTACTAGTTGTTATTTAGAAATAGTATTAAAAATTCCTTAACTATATAATGTAGTTGAGGGATTTTTTTGACATTATTCATATTTTTGCAAAGTTGTTGTTTAAAAAATAATTTTCTAAAATTCAGAAAATTCTATTGACAGGACTTGAAAAAGGGTCTATAATGAATAAAAAAACAAAGGAGAAGACTATGAAAACAAGAAAAGTATTGGCTCTTGCGGGAGTGACTTTATTAGCAGCGGGTGTTTTAGCTGCTTGTTCAGGGGGCTCAGGTGCTAAAGGTGAGCAGACCTTCGCATTTACCTACGAGACAGACCCAGATAATCTCAACTATTTGACAACCAGTAAGGCAGCTACTTCAAACATTACTAGTAACGTCATTGATGGCTTACTGGAGAATGATAAATACGGGAACCTTATTCCTTCATTAGCAGAAGACTGGTCAGTTTCTAAGGATGGCTTGACTTATACTTATAAGATTCGTCAGGATGCTAAGTGGTACACATCTGAGGGAGAAGAGTATGCTCCTGTTAAGGCACAGGACTTTGTGACAGGTCTTAAATATGCAACAGATAAGAAATCACAAGCCCTTTACTTGGTACAAGATTCAATCAAAGGTCTGGATGCCTATGCAAAAGGTGAAACCACAGACTTTGCTCAAGTCGGGATTAAAGCCCTTGACGATCACACAGTCCAATACACCTTGAACAAACCGGAAAGTTTTTGGAATTCTAAAACAACTATGGGTGTGCTTGCACCAGTTAATGAAGAGTTTTTGAACTCAAAAGGGGATGATTTTGCCAAAGCGACGGATCCAAGCAGTATCTTGTACAATGGTCCTTATTTGTTAAAATCTCTTGTAGCTAAATCTTCCGTTGAATTTGCGAAAAATCCTAACTACTGGGATAAGGACAATGTTCATGTTGACAAGATCAAATTGTCATTCTGGGATGGGCAAGATACCAGCAAACCAGCAGAAAATTTTAAGGATGGAAGCTTTACAGCAGCTCGTCTCTATCCAACAAGTGCAAGTTTCGCAGAGCTTGAGAAGAGTATGAAAGATAATATTGTCTATACTCAACAAGACTCGACTACGTATCTAGTGGGAACAAATATTGATCGTCAGTCCTATAAATATACTTCTAAGACTAGCGACGAACAAAAGACATCTACTAAAAAGGCTCTCTTGAACAAGGATTTCCGTCAGGCTATTGCCTTTGGTTTTGATCGTACGGCCTATGCTTCACAAGTGAACGGTGCCAGTGGTGCAAGCAAAATCTTGCGTAATCTCTTTGTGCCGCCAACATTTGTTCAAGCAGATGGGAAAAACTTTGGCGATATGGTCAAAGAAAAATTAGTAACCTATGGGGATGAATGGAAGGATGTTAATCTGGCTGATGCACAAGATGGTCTCTACAATCCAGAAAAAGCCAAGGCCGAATTTGCGAAGGCTAAGTCAGCTTTACAGGCAGAAGGCGTGACCTTCCCAATTCATTTGGATATGCCAGTTGACCAGACAGCAACTACAAAAGTTCAACGTGTTCAATCTTTCAAACAATCGGTTGAAGAAACCTTGGGTACAGATAATGTCGTAATTGATATTCAACAACTACAAAAAGATGAAGTCTTGAATATTACCTACTTTGCTGAAACAGCAGTTGGGGAAGATTGGGATATTTCAGATAATGTTGGTTGGTCTCCAGACTTTGCGGATCCATCAACTTATCTCGATATTATCAAACCATCAGTTGGTGAAAACACTAAAACCTACCTTGGCTTCGATTCTGGTACAGATAATGCTGCAGCTAAAACTGTAGGTCTAAACGACTATGAGAAATTAGTAACTGAAGCTGGAAATGAGACAACAGATGTAGCAAAACGATATGATAAATATGCTACAGCCCAAGCTTGGTTGACAGATAGTGCCTTGATTATCCCAACAACAACACTTACTGGTCGCCCAATCTTGTCTAAGATGGTACCATTTACGATGCCGTTTGCCTTCTCTGGTAACAAGGGGACAAGTGATCCACTCCTATACAAATACTTGGAACTTCAAGATAAGGCAGTCACTGTAGATGAATACCAAAAAGCTCAAGATAAATGGATGAAAGAAAAAGCAGAATCCAATAAAAAAGTGCAAGAAGAACTTGCAAAACATGTGAAGTAGATTAAATAAGAAGTTAGTTATTCGCTAACTTCTTTTGGTTTTTCGAAAACGAATTGAAAGCTATCCTCACTTTCAAAGATTATGAAGCCAATTTTTTGTAGAAAAAATCCTGAGTTGGTATTCTCAGGATTTTCTTCTTTCATCTCACTGTTGTGGTTGCTGTTGAACTTGCGGATTTGGTGGCGTTGGTTGTACTGGTTGTGTTGGCTGAACAGCCTGACCAGCTTGTCCTTGATTAGGATCAGTTGCTGGAGCATTATTGGGTTGTTGGCCTGCCTGTGTAGTTGAATTTTCAGTTGTTGTAGAGGAATTCTCTACTGTTTGTTGTGTATCAGGAGTATTCCATGTATTTCTGGCTCCGTTTTGGAATACGAACTGCCCGTTTCTATATAGTCCTTCAGGCATTGTCCAATCTCCAGGATGGTCGTTTTGAGAGAGGGAAGTCATCATAGCACGATAGACTCTAGCAGCAACTGTGAGACCATCCCCCATAATTGGTGTGAGACGGTTTGTGTACCCTGTCCATACAGCCATTGAATATTTACGGGTATAACCTACAAACATTTCATCAGGTGCTACAAACTGACTAGTCTTGATATGGTTTTCGATTTCCTCATCTGTATAGTTCGAGGTACCTGTTTTACCAGCTTGAGGAAGCCAAGGGAGATAAGCACTACGACCGGTTCCGTAAGTCAAGACTGTTTTCATCATTTCTGTCATCATGTAAGCAGTCGTTTCTTTCATAGCTCTAGTACCAGGGTCAGAAAATTCTTTTTCGCTACCATCGCTAAAGACAACTTTATTGATGTACATTGGTTTATGGTAGATACCGCCATTAGCGAATGCAGCGTAAGCCGCAGCCATTTTTTCACTGCTTGCACCGTATTGTTTACTAGATTCAGTAGTATTACTTGAAATGGCATTTGAGTAGTGAATACTTGGATAGTCGATTCCCAAACCATTTAGGAAAGTTTTGGCTCTATCTAAACCAACCTTGTTTAGTGTTTCAACGGCGGGTACGTTACGAGATTGTTGAAGGGCATATTGCAGGCTAATGTCACCAAAATATGCTCGATCCCAGTTGTAGACAGGGGTGCTTGTACCAGGATAGTTATAAGGAATATCGTGGACAGTAGTTGCAGTTGAATCATATACACCGTATTCTAAGGCTGGTGCATAATCAGTGATTGGTTTCATGGTTGATCCCCAGTCACGGTTGGTTTCCACAGCTTGGTTGGTACCAAATGAAACGTTGCTTGCTTGGTGACGGGCTCCTAGTTGGGCAAGTACTTTACCATTGGAAGTATCTACGATAGTTGAGGCTACTTGAAGGTCATCATCTGGATAAGAGACATATTCATCTGTATTGTAAATGTCCCAAAGTCGCTGTTGAATTCCCTTGTCCACATTTGTGTAGACTTCCATTCCAGTTGTAAGAAGATTATAGCCAGTTTCATGCTCTACTTGCTCAATAACCTCTTTTAGATAGTTATCCATATATGCTGGATAAGTAGCAGTCGACTTAAGACTTTGTAAACCATCAGTGATAGGTGTGTTGATAGCTTTTTCATATTGCTCAGCACTAATGTAGTCTTGCCCTCTCATTTCTGAAAGAACCAAATTACGACGGTCTAATGCTGCTTCTGGATGAGAGTAAGGATCGTATTGGTTTGGTGCCTGAGGCATACCTGCTAGCAAAGCTAATTGAGGTAGAGATAGGTCTTTTAAGTCTTTTCCGTAGTAATTTTGGGCTGCGGTCTGCATACCATAGTTACCATTTGACATATAGACCTTATTGATGTAGTAGGTAAGGATTTCTTGTTTGGTAGCTTTTTGTTCCAATTGGACAGCTAACCAAGCCTCTTGCGCTTTTCGGGAGATATTTTGATCTGAAGTTGATGTTGAGAAATAGGTCAACTTAATCAACTGCTGGGTTAGGGTTGATCCTCCTTGTAAAGAGTTACTTTGTAAGTTACGTAAGAAGGCTCCCATGATCCGAATCGTATCTACCCCTCTGTGGTCAAAGAAGCGATGGTCCTCGATAGACACGATGGCTTTGACTAAATCAGTAGGAATTTCGTTGGCCTGAGCGTTTACTCGGCGTTCAGAGCCTAGATCGGCAATGAGTTCGTTATTATTGTCGTAAATCTTGCTCGAAGTTGTTGCAACTAATTTACTATCTGATAGGGCTGGAGCTTTGCTTACAAAATAGAGGAAAACACCCCCACCCAATAGAAATAATGCGATAAAGAGAGTTAGGAAAAAGATTCCAGTATATTTTAATATTCGCATAAGAATGTATTTATTCATCTTGTTTACCACCTAGTAAATGTTCTTTGATGACATCGAGATAGGGAATTTGTGGAAATACCCCTAGTTTTATCTGGTAACCGTATTCTCGTATGTATCCAAGTGGCATTGATTTTTGCCCCTTATCTTGATGATAGAAGCGAATCAAATCGTATGCCGGTAATAAGTAGGTTTCTTGCTGAGAAGAAAAGTGAAGAAGGACAAAGCAGATTCCTTGTTGGGCAAGGACTTGTTCCATATGCTGAATCTGATGTGGATGAAAATTTTTCATCGGAATCGCTTGTTTCTGCCTGGTTTCCTTTGCTTCAAAGTCGATGTAGTATCCATCATAAACACCTGAATAGTCTGTTGTTGAAGCTTGTCTAAAATAAGCTTCAACAATCTTGGCACGACTTCGTTGTGGATAGTCCACTCGTACGATTTGAATAGGAGTAGGTTTCTTGTGTATAACAGCTAATCCCTGAGACAAATAGTAGTCGTTGGTAGCATTGATCATCTTTTCAAAAGACATTCCTCTGTTTGCGAAATTTTTGGATTGGGAAAGAGATGTTTGTCTTTTTTGGGATGAAATTTTATGAGGATAGTTGACCATAATTCTCCTTATTGGTACAATAACATCACTCTATTATACCATAATTTTACACAGAAAGGGTTAAAAATGACTACAGCTTTGGTTTTAGGATATTCTGCTTTTGATTTGGGTTTGTTTTCTGACAAGGATCCTCGTCTTAAATTGATTAAAAAAGCGATACGTAAAGATTTAGAGGCTATGGCAGCAGATGGGGTGTCTTGGCTTGTATTTACAGGGACTTTAGGCTTTGAATATTGGGTTTTAGAGGTTGCTCAGGAAATGAAGACCGAATACGGTTTCCACTTGGCCACCATTTTTGCTTTTGAAACACATGGGGAAAATTGGAATGAAGGTAATCAGATGAAACTGAGCCGCTTTAAGCAGGTAGACTTTGTCAAATATGCCTATCCTCGTTATGAACACAAGGGGCAGTTAAGAGATTACCAGCAGTTTTTACTGGAAAATACGAATAGTTCTTATCTTTTTTATGATGAGGAAAATGAAACGAGACTAGCTTATATTTACCAAATGATGAAAGAGCAGGAAGACTATTTTATAAAGAGACTAACATTTGATCAGCTAAATGAACTTGCAGAAAATTTTTCCGAAAATTGAAGCTTTGACCTTGATTTTTGTTTGTCTTTTTTTATATAATAATACTAGCAACTGAGAATGGAGAGAGACATGGCAGGTATTATTTTTTCGGCGAAAGATATTTTTGAACAAGAGTTTGGACGTGAAGTCCGTGGGTATAGTAAGGTAGAAGTTGATGAGTTTTTGGACGATGTCATCAAGGACTATGAAACCTATGCTACCTTGGTCAAGTCACTTCGTCAGGAAATTGCGGATTTGAAGGAAGAATTAGCTCGTAAACCAAAACCTTCACCAGTTCAAACAGAACCTCTTGAAGCGGCAACAACAAGTTCTATGACGAACTTTGATATTTTAAAACGTTTGAATCGTCTTGAAAAAGAAGTGTTTGGTAAACAAATTTTAGATAACTCAGGATTTTAAGAGCTTATTTAAAAAGTGCAATTTTTGGATAATCGCGTGAGGAGAGTTGCTTTTCATGAGGAAAGTCCATGCTAGCACAGGCTGTGATGCCTGTAGTGTTTGTGCTAGGCGAAACCATAAGCCTAGGAACGAGAAATCGTTACGGCAGTTGAAATGGCTAAGTCTTTGGATAGGTCAGAGTAGGCTTGAAAGTGCCACAGTGACGGAGTCTTTCTGGAAACGGAGAGAGTGGAACGCGGTAAACCCCTCAAGCTAGCAACCCAAATTTTGGTCGGGGCATGGAGTGCACGGAAACGAACGTAGTACTCTGACTGCTATCAGCTAGAGCTGCTAGTGGTAGACAGATGATTATCGAAGGAAGTGGTCCTAGTCACTTCTGGAACAAAACATGGCTTATAGAAAATTGCATATAGGTTGAGGCTGAGAAAATTTTCTCAACCTCATTTTTTAAAGTGTACAATAGAAAGGTCTTGCAAGACTGTAACATGAAAAAAGAATTTAATTTAATTGCAACTGTGGCAGCTGGTCTGGAAGCTGTAGTGGGAAGAGAAGTGCGAGAGTTGGGTTATGACTGCCAAGTTGAAAATGGACGTGTTCGTTTTCAAGGAGACGTGAGAGCTATTATCGAAACTAACCTTTGGCTTCGAGCAGCAGATCGTATCAAAATTATCGTAGGAACCTTTCCTGCCAAGACTTTTGAAGAGCTGTTCCAAGGAGTATTCGCCTTAGATTGGGAAAATTATTTACCACTTGGAGCTCGATTCCCGATTTCAAAAGCCAAATGTGTTAAATCTAAACTACATAATGAACCGAGTGTTCAGGCTATTTCTAAGAAAGCTGTTGTTAAGAAATTGCAGAAACACTATGCCCGTCCAGAAGGTGTTCCACTGATGGAGAATGGCCCAGAGTTTAAGATTGAGGTTTCTATTCTAAAGGATGTGGCAACTGTCATGATTGATACGACAGGATCTAGCCTCTTTAAACGTGGTTATCGTACCGAAAAGGGTGGCGCTCCTATCAAGGAAAATATGGCAGCAGCCATTTTACAACTATCTAACTGGTATCCAGACAAGCCTTTAATTGATCCGACCTGTGGTTCGGGGACTTTCTGTATCGAGGCTGTCATGATTGCTCGAAAGATGGCACCAGGACTTCGTCGTTCTTTTGCCTTTGAGGAATGGAACTGGGTTAGCGATCGTTTGATTCAAGAAGTGCGCACAGAAGCGGCCCAAAAAGTGGATCGTGAACTTGAGTTGGATATCATGGGCTGTGATATCGATGCTCGTATGGTGGAAATTGCTAAGGCTAATGCTCAGGCAGCTGGTGTTGCAGGAGATATTACCTTTAAGCAGATGCGCGTGCAGGATTTACGTTCGGATAAAATCAATGGTGTGATTATCTCCAATCCGCCTTATGGAGAACGTTTATCAGATGATGCAGGGGTGACCAAGCTTTATGCTGAAATGGGTCAAGTATTTGCACCGCTGAAAACGTGGAGCAAATTTATTCTAACTAGTGATGAAGCCTTTGAAAGCAAGTATGGTAGCCAAGCGGACAAGAAACGTAAGTTGTACAATGGAACCTTGAAAGTGGATTTGTATCAATATTTTGGGCAGCGTGTCAAACGCCAAGAAGTAAAGTAGGAAGGTAAACTCATGACTAAGAAGAGACGGGATCGTCATAAAAATGAAGGACAAGAACCGCGATTTGATTTTGATGAAGCAAAAGAGTTAACAGTTGGTCAAGCTATTCGTAAAAATGAAGAAGTAGAAGCAGGGGTCTTGCCTGAGGACTCCATTTTAGATAAGTATGTTAAGCAACACAAAGATGAAATTGAGGCGGATAAGTTTGCGACTCGCCAATACAAAAAGGAGGACTTAGTCGAAACGCAGAGTTTGGATGATCTTATCCAAGAGATTCGGGAAGAGACAGCTGTTGAGCCTACGATAGTAGAGAATGATTTCATCCAGTTTGATGACTTAGAATCTACACAAGTGACAGAAACTCCTTTTGATGAGGAATTTGACACTGAGGAGGCAGTCGAAACAGAGTATCCAATGGTGGATAGTGAAGATGGGCAAAGTGTTAAGAAACAGATTCTTTATGGCTTGTTAGCTGCCCTAGGAATTATTATTATTGGAACTGGTTATTATGTTTATAGTCAAGTGGCTCGTTCGACCAAGGAAATCCAAACTTCTCAATCAACCACAAACTCGCAGGCAGAAGCGGAAGGATTTAATAATTTATATGATGCCTTCTATACAGATAGCAATAAAACAGCTTTGAAGAATAGCCAGTTTGATAAACTGAGTCAACTGAAGACTTTACTTGATAAGCTAGAAGGTAGTCGCGAATATACGCTTGCTAAATCGAAATATGACAGCTTAGAAATGCAAATCAAGGCCATCCAAGAAGTCAATGCACAATTTGAAAAACCAGCTATTGTGGATGGTGTTCTGGATACCAATGCCAAAGCCAAATCGGATGCTAAATTTACGGATATCAAAACAGGGAATACGGAGATTGACAAAGTGTTAGATAAGGCTATTAGCCTTGGTAAGAGTCAAAAGACAAGCACTTCTAGCTCAAGTCAAACCAGCAGTTCTAGTCAAGCAAGTTCAAATTCTTCTACAGACAGTAGTACAAGTAACACCAGTCCATCTTCAAATGCCTCATCAAACAATTCAGTTTCTGCGCGTGATGATAGTCATGGCGGTCTATCAAGTTCTGGAGTTAACCTACAAAGAGCTTCAAGCCGTGTGCCGTTCAATCAATCGGCTGTGGATGATAGTAATAACTCTGCCTGGGATTTTGCTGATGGTGTTTTGGAACAAATTCTCGCGACTTCACGTTCACGTGGTTATATCACTGGTAACCAATACATCCTTGAACGTGTCAATATCGTTAATGGCAATGGTTATTACAACCTCTACAAGCCAGACGGAACCTATCTCTTTACCCTTAACTGTAAGACAGGTTACTTTGTTGGAAATGGTTCTGGACATGCGGATGACTTGGACTACTAAGCAGTCGTTACAAAATTCTTTCTTTTCAAAAGTAAAAATGATAAAATAAAACAAATTAAACAAGAGGAGTGTCAAATGACAAAAGCTAACTTTGGTGTCGTAGGTATGGCCGTAATGGGTCGTAACCTTGCCCTTAATATTGAATCTCGTGGTTACACAGTTGCTATCTACAACCGTAGTAAAGAAAAAACTGAAGATGTAATTGCTTGCCATCCTGAAAAGAACTTTGTACCAAGCTATGACGTTGAAAGTTTTGTAAACTCAATTGAAAAACCTCGTCGTATCATGCTCATGGTTCAAGCTGGACCTGGTACAGATGCTACAATTCAAGCCCTTCTTCCACACCTTGACAAGGGTGATATCTTGATTGACGGAGGAAACACTTTCTACAAAGATACCATCCGTCGTAATGAAGAATTGGCAAACTCAGGTATCAACTTTATCGGTACTGGGGTTTCTGGTGGTGAAAAAGGTGCCCTTGAAGGTCCTTCTATCATGCCTGGTGGACAAAAAGAGGCCTACGAATTAGTTGCAGATGTTCTTGAAGAAATCTCAGCTAAAGCACCAGAAGATGGCAAACCATGTGTGACTTACATCGGTCCTGATGGAGCTGGTCACTACGTGAAGATGGTCCACAACGGTATCGAGTACGGTGATATGCAACTGATCGCAGAAAGCTATGACTTGATGCAACACTTGTTAGGCCTTTCTGCAGAAGACATGGCTGAAATCTTTACTGAGTGGAACAAGGGTGAATTGGACAGCTACTTGATCGAAATCACAGCTGATATCTTGAGCCGTAAAGACGATGAAGGCCAAGATGGACCAATCGTAGACTACATTCTTGATGCTGCAGGTAACAAGGGAACTGGTAAATGGACTAGCCAATCATCTCTTGACCTTGGTGTGCCATTGTCACTCATCACTGAGTCAGTATTTGCACGCTACATTTCAACTTACAAAGAAGAACGTGTGCATGCTAGCAAGGTTCTTCCAAAACCAGCTGCCTTCAAATTTGAAGGAGACAAGGCTGAATTGATTGAAAAAATCCGTCAAGCCCTTTACTTCTCAAAAATCATTTCATACGCACAAGGTTTTGCTCAATTGCGTGTAGCTTCTAAAGAAAACAACTGGAACTTGCCATTTGCGGACATCGCATCTATCTGGCGTGATGGCTGTATCATCCGTTCTCGTTTCTTGCAAAAGATTACAGATGCTTACAACCGTGATGCAGACCTTGCCAACCTTCTTTTGGATGAGTACTTCTTGGATGTTACTGCTAAGTACCAACAAGCAGTGCGTGATATCGTAGCTCTTGCAGTTCAAGCTGGTGTACCAGTACCAACCTTCTCAGCAGCTATTACTTACTTTGATAGCTACCGTTCAGCTGACCTTCCAGCTAACTTGATCCAAGCACAACGTGACTACTTTGGTGCCCACACTTACCAACGTAAAGACAAAGAAGGAACCTTCCACTACTCTTGGTATGACGAAAAATAAGTAGGTCTGCCATGGGGAAACGGATTTTATTACTTGAGAAAGAACGAAATCTAGCTCATTTTTTAAGTTTGGAACTCCAAAAAGAGCAATACCGAGTTGATCAGGTTGAGGAGGGGCAAAAAGCCCTCTCCATGGCTCTTCAGACAGACTATGACTTGATTTTATTGAATGCTCATCTGGGGGATATGACAGCCCAAGATTTTGCAGACAAGCTGAGTCGGACTAAGCCAGCCTCAGTGATCATGGTTTTGGACCATCGTGAAGAATTGCAAGATCAGCTTGAGGCAATCCAACGCTTTGCCGTTTCTTACATCTATAAGCCAGTTATTATTGAGAATCTGGTAGCTCGTATTTCAGCCATTTTCCGAGGTCGGGACTTTATCGACCAACACTGTAGTCAGATGAAGGTTCCAACGTCTTACCGAAATCTGCGTATGGATGTAGAACATCATACCGTTTATCGTGGCGAAGAGATGATTGCTCTGACGCGTCGTGAGTATGATCTTTTGGCTACTCTTATGGGAAGCAAGAAAGTCCTGACGCGTGAGCAGTTGTTGGAAAGTGTCTGGAAGTATGAAAGTGCAACCGAAACCAATATCGTGGATGTCTATATCCGTTATCTACGTAGCAAGCTTGATGTAAAAGGTCAAAAAAGCTACATTAAAACCGTGCGTGGTGTTGGTTATGCCATGCAAGAATAGAAAGGCAGTAATCCTCGTGTAACTGCTGTTTGAGCTCTATACTATCTGTAACAGGAATTCCTGAATGCCAGATAGTATGGGGCTTTTTTTGAAGAGGCAAAAATGCAGGTCCCTAGATGTCTTGTAAGGCTTCAAAGAGATGATCAGAGAGAATGACTTTTTCTTGACCATAGTTTATACTCAATGAAAATGAAAGAGTAAACTAGGAAGCTAGCTGCAGGTTGCTCAAAACACTAGTTTTGAGGTTGCAGATGGAAGCTGACGTGATTTGAAGAGATTTTCGAAGAGTATTGGTATCTGATAAGCTTTACTTTCATAGTTCTCTACTTTTTGACGTTCAAAAGGGATGAGCTAGTTGCAATTAATGTTAATATATTATTTATAAATATTCAAAAAATGGTATTTATCATAGTCTTGAAGAAAAGGGGGATTATATTTTTGTTTCAATATTATAATGTAGTAACTGGATAAACTCCTGAAATTATCTGAAAATAATGTAAAATCATAAATAATAATTAATATAATTGACAAATCTGCGAATGTACATTATAATATTGATTGTATGTGTATTACATGCTATTTTTAGAAATCAAAAGGAGACAATGTAATGTATTTTAATCGTAAAAATGCAGAGCAAAAGAACTGGAGAATGATCAAAAAAGGAAAGCATTTCCTATTCGGTTGTTCTCTTGTTTTTGCGGTCGGAGCTAGCTTAGCTACTCAAGTGGTCCATGCAGACACGGCAGAAGCTACTGTAGAAAGCAACTCGACTACTGGGGAAGTTCCCCCTACACAGAATGGGGCTGGCAATACTTATGCGGCACCTGCTACTGTAGCAGAGATTAAGCCAGAGGTTGCTACAACACCAGCTCCAGCAGCAGTGGCGGAAAAATTAGGTGGAGAAACTGCAAAAGAAGTTGAAGCTTTAGACAAAACTAAACTAGAAAACTACATCGCAGAAATCGAAGCAAAACTTGCTAATGGAACATACGACAACAAAACAGAAGAAAGTGTTGCGGTATTAAAAACTGACTTAGAAGCTGCAAAAGCTACATTAGCAAACGCAACAACTCAAGATGAAATCACAAAAGCTTACAATAAACTTGTAACTACAGCTAACACTAAATTAAAAAATAAACCTGTAGAGAAAAAAGAAACTCCAGCAGTAGACACTACTAACGGAAAAGAAACTGTAGGTAAAAAAGCAGAAAACACTGAGAAAAAATCAGAATCTAACTCAATCGAAAACACAGGATCTAACGACCCACGTAACGGTAAAGCATTAGATAAAAATAATGCTTTTAGAGCGGAAGTTGCCTATTCAGAAGGTACAAATGCAGCCGCAAATGGTCATAGTGATGCCTATATCCTTAATGATGTTAATAAATACACGTCTACAGATGACGCTGTTAATGTAGTTTCTAGAGTTACAAATTATAAAGTTAAATATAATAAAGACGCTAGTGGGAAGATTACTTCATTAGATTGGCTTGTCTTTTATAATGATCATGCAGAAAATCTATCTAATGTGTATAATACAGATGGAGGAGATGTATATCGAAATTTCATCCAAATTCCTGCAGAAGTTAATATGCCAACTAGCATTACACGTGCAAAATATAACTCTCCAATCAACGGTAAATTAAATCCTAAAACTAAAAAACTTGAACGTATAAAACCTGATGGTTCAGCGTTGAGTAATTCTGTAACGTTTGAAAATCCAGCACCAGCTACAGCTGCTGGATTACCATTAGACAAAAAAGATACCTTTTCTCTGGCTTCTGGTTGGGAAAGTGATATCTATGGTCGTTCTATAGAAAAACTTGCCGGTCAGGAGGATAGATATTTCAAGAGTGCGGCATCTAATTCTTCTCCGAGAACTAAAGAGTTATTGGATAATGTTGCCTTGAATGACAAACGTTTGATTGTGGACCGTTCGACTACAGGTGGTTCAGGTTATGATGGCTATGCATGGAGTTTTAGAACTGAAGTTCCTGCAACAACATCTAACGAACAGTTGAAAGATATGAAGGTTGTGTTTGGTATGATGCGTAGCGCCACTGCTGGTGCCAATGCAGGTTTCGCCAACATTGCAACTAACCCTATAAAGATGTGGCAGTCTGATGTTTCCACACCAACAGCGAAAGATCAAACTGTAAAAGTTGGTCAAAAACCAGATGCGACAAAATCAATTGGAAACTTAGACACTCTTCCAAAAGGAACAACAGTTAAGTACAAGGATGCAGTAGATACACAAACTCCAGGTGAAAAACGAGCAACAGCAGTTGTAACTTACCCGGATACATCTACAAAAGAAGTTCCTGTAAAAGTAATTGTTGAAAAAGAAGCAGTAGCACCAGCTAAGCCAGTTATCACAACAAGTCTAACAGGTAAAGCTAACACTAAAACTCCGGTTGAAGTGAAAGCAGAAGCGGGGTCTTCAGTTTCTCTGTTCGCCAAAGATGGCACTAAACTTGGAACAGCCGTTGCGAGTGCCCAAGGCGTGGCAAGCATCACTCCAACAGTAAACATTCCAGCCGGGACTGTAGCAGCGACAGCTACTAAAAATGGTAAAACATCAGAAGTAAGTGATCCTGTAGAAGCAACGCCAGCGGCAGTTACTCCACAACCAGAAACACCGAAACCAAGCACGCCAGCACCAGGTGCAGCGACTAACAAACCAGAGGCAGATGCAGCAACTAGTGCTCCGGAAATTGTCAACAATTTGGAAGGTAAAGCAAGTACTCCAGCTGATGTAACAGTTAAAGCACCAGCAGGTTCAACTGTCAAACTTTACAACACTGATGGTGTTGTGATCGGTGAAGCAGTAGCTAACGCTCAAGGTGTAGCAACTATTCACCCAACAAACAGTCTTCCAGAAGGAAATATTACAGCTACTTCAACACCAGCAGGTGGAAAAGAGTCAGCTAAGAGTGCACCGATTACGGTTACAAAAACACCATTAACTATTAAAGATGGTGGTGTAACTGGTAATAATGACACTAGGCTATTAGTAAGTAAAGATATTATTACAGTATATCCTGGTGATAAAATTGATGTTGATGTTATAGCTCAAGCTACAGCGTTAGAGAAATTTTCAGTTGAAAAAAATCCAACAGCTATAAGCGGAGTGCTTCCAACGGGAGGCTTCTTAGATAAATCACGTGGGGCTACGATTAGACAACGTGATGCTAAATATAGTGGTACTGTTGCAATGAATCAGCCAGCAGGAACTACCGAAGTTGTTTTCCATGCACGTAATAGAGATAAACCAACAACGCTATACAGATCACTTATAGTAAATGTTCTTGAGACTGCCAAGAAATATGAACCAGTTGCAGGTAAAAAATTAGATGTTGCGAATTCTAATAATCTTAGTGAAGATGATAAGAACAAGGTTATCGCCTCTGTTAAAGCTGCTAACCCAAGTCTTCCAGCAGATTCACAATACAGTGTGGATGAAAAAGGGAACCTTACTATCACTTATCCTGATGGATCAAAAGATAAGATTGCAGCAGCATATCTAGTAAATCCAGC
>NZ_AJJL01000018.1 GCF_000257905.1 Streptococcus mitis SK579 | reverse complement strand
GGCGGTCCTAGAACCACTTACGTACCTAAAGTAACCACTTGCTTTTTTGCTCTTGTTTTCTTATTTTGGCTTTGATATAGTAGAGTCAGAAAGGAGATGGAATGAAGTTACGAATTGAAATTGACAGCAATTTAGAGGAAACTGAAATTGTCATCAAGGCAGCGGCCTTGACAGATGAGATTGCGGATTTGCAGCGTCTCTTGCAAGAGTCCAAGTCTCCTAGGTTGATTTTTTACAAGGGAACAGGTGAATATTATCTGGACTTGTCGGAAATTCTCTTCTTTGAGACAGAAGGTAGCAAGATTTATGCCCATACCCAGAAAGATGCCTACGAGGTTCGGCTTAAACTCTATGAGTTAGAGGCTATCCTTCCTCGCTATTTTAGTCGGGTATCCAAGTCAACTATCGCTAATATTCGGCAAGTCTATTCGGTGGATAAGTCCTTTTCAGGAACGGGCACCATTTCCTTTTATCAGACCCACAAGGAGGTTCATGTCTCACGGCATTATCAATCTCTCCTAAAAGAAAATCTAAGAAACATGAGGTAACAAGATGAAAAAGAAAGCATTTGGTATTGTGTTGCTAGTATTGGCAGCATGGATTTTATTACAGGGACATTATGGTGTCCCATCCTTGGAGACTAAGTATTCTCCCTTCATCTTTATTGCTTTTCTTTTTTATAAGGCAATAGAATCTTCCCTTAGGCATCATTGGACAAGTGCCACTTTTTTAGCATTAATAGCATTAAATATAGTGAATCTTTTTTATGATTGGATTCAGCTATCTCCTGTTTCACTTATTTGGGCTAGTATTTTAATTGTAATGGGTGTCAGCGCACTCACTCACTCTAACAGGACTTGGAACGGGAAAAAATGGTGGTATGATGGTAAAAAGACCATTCTAACAGATAAGGAAGTTGCTTTTGGGACTGGGACTTTCTACAAGCAAAATCAAGAATTGGTAGACGACCAAGTAGAAGTTGGTTTTGGCAATGCCAAGATATATTATGACAATGCAGAGATTTTAGGAGATAGCGCAACCCTGAAAGTGGAAGTTGGTTTTGGCAATGCAGTTATCTATGTTCCCCAACATTGGAGAGTTGATTTGAAGGTGGAAACTTTCTGTGGTGTAGCCAAGGCAGATACTTCTCTAGCTCAAACAAGTAAAACCTTGATTATCCGTGGAGATGTGGCCTTTGGGAAATTGGGAATTGTCTACGTTAAATAAAAAAATCTTCCAATTCCCTTGCAAAAATGAAGAAAGTGTGATAACATAGTACGGTATGTGGTGCTAGCACATCCGCTATATTAGATCTAATAGGAGGAAAACACAATGGCTAAAGTATGTTACTTTACAGGTCGTAAGACTGTATCAGGAAACAACCGTTCACACGCGATGAACCAAACAAAACGTGCCGTAAAACCAAACCTTCAAAAAGTTACTGTTCTTATCGATGGTAAACCTAAAAAAGTTTGGGCTTCAGCTCGTGCTTTGAAATCAGGTAAAGTTGAACGCGTTTAATAATAAAAGCAAAGGAGACCTTAGGGTCTTTTTTCTTTTATTACGGGTATAACATCATTTGAACAATAGAGTAAATATCCGCTGAGACAGTATTCTGCTTTTACACTTGGGCTGAAATATGATAAAATAGAGTATCAACTAGTTGAGGTAAAAAGGATGACTGTAAAAATTAATACAAAAGATGGTCAAATCGAACTAACAGATGAAGTGATTGCAACTATCGTAGGCGGTGCAACAACTGAGATTTTTGGTGTGGTCGGTATGGCTAGTAAAAATGCCCTCAAAGATAATTTCCAAGCCCTTCTAGGTAAGGAAAATTATTCCAAAGGTGTTGTCGTAAAGGCAACCGAAGATGGCAGCATTGCAGTTGATGTATATACCGTGTTGAGCTACGGAACAAAGATTAGCGAAGTGTCAAAAAACATTCAAGAGCGTGTTCGTTTTAGTTTGGAAAACCAACTTGGAATTACTGCTCAGACTGTAAATGTCTACATTCAAAATATCAAAGTTGTAGGAGAATAACCGTGTCAAAAATTACTACTAGCTTATTTCAAGAAATGGTGCAGGCTGCATCAACTCGCTTGAATAAGCAAGCTGAATATGTCAATTCATTAAACGTCTTTCCAGTTCCAGATGGAGATACTGGAACAAACATGGGAATGACCATTGAAAATGGAGCTAAGGAAGTTGCAGATAAGCCAGCTTCTACAGTTGGAGAGGTAGCGAGCATTCTTGCCAAAGGTCTTTTGATGGGTGCGCGTGGGAACTCAGGAGTTATTACGTCTCAGCTTTTCCGTGGATTTTCACAAGCCATCAAGGATAAAGACGAGTTAACAGGTCAAGACTTGGCCCTTGCCTTCCAATCAGGTGTGGAAGTTGCCTATAAGGCAGTGATGAAACCTGTTGAAGGAACGATTTTGACAGTTTCTCGTGGTGCTGCTATCGGTGCTAAGAAAAAAGCTGAGCAAACAGATGATGCTGTTGAAGTCATGCGCGCAGCCTTGGAAGGTGCTAAAACAGCTCTAGCTAAAACACCAGACATGCTTCCAGTATTGAAAGAAGTTGGCGTTGTGGACTCAGGTGGTCAAGGATTGGTCTTTATCTACGAAGGTTTCCTTTCTGCCCTTACTGGCGAATATATTGCATCTGAGGATTTTGTAGCGACTCCGGCCAACATGAGTGAAATGATCAATGCAGAACATCACAAGTCTGTAGCTGGTCATGTAGCGACTGAGGACATCACCTTTGGTTATTGTACTGAAATCATGGTAGCTCTTAAGCAAGGTCCAACCTATGCTAAAGATTTTGACTACGACGAATTCCGTAACTACTTGAATGAACTTGGAGATTCTCTCCTCGTTGTTAATGATGATGAAATCGTCAAAGTCCATGTCCATACAGAAGATCCAGGACTTGTTATGCAAGAAGGTCTCAAATATGGTAGCTTGGTCAAGGTAAAAGTTGACAATATGCGTAACCAACACGAAGCACAGGTTGAGAAAGAAGCTGCCCAAGTTAGCAAGCCTGCTGAAGAAAAAGAATATGCTTTGATTGCTGTAGTGGCTGGTAAAGGTCTAGCAGATATCTTCCGTTCTCAAGGTGTGGATTATGTTATCGAAGGTGGTCAAACCATGAACCCTTCAACTGAAGACTTTATCAAGGCTGTTGAACAGGTCAACGCTCGTAACATCATCTTCCTGCCAAACAATAAAAACATCTTCATGGCAGCTCAATCTGCAGCGGAAGTTTTGGAGCAACCAGCAGTAGTGGTAGAAGCTCGTACTCTTCCTCAAGGTTTGACAAGTCTTCTTGCCTTTGATCCAAGCAAGTCCATCGAAGAAAATCAAGAGCGTATGACTGCAGCTCTTAGCGATGTCGTTAGCGGAAGCGTCACAACAGCCGTTCGTGATACAACCATTGATGGCTTAGAAATCCATGAAAACGATAATCTTGGTATGGTGGATGGGAAAATTCTCGTGTCAAACCCTGACATGCACCAAACCTTGACAGAAACCTTGAAACATATGTTGGATGAAGATAGTGAAATCGTAACCTTCTATGTCGGTGAAGACGGAAGCGAAGAACTTGCCAATGAAATTGCCCAAGAAATCGCAGAAGAATTCGAAGACGTCGAAGTTGAGATTCACCAAGGTCAACAACCAGTTTACCCATACTTATTTAGTGTGGAATAAAATTAATAAAGGACTGAGAAATCAGTTCTTTTTTTCTTTTTAAATAATGAAATCGGTATCTTTTAAATAAAAACCAAAATAACATTCATAAATAAACGTTAAAATAGAAAATTCAGAAAATTTCTTCTTTTCTCTTGAAAAATCTTGAAAAAATGGTATGATAGTAACAAGTTATTTTTAAGAGGAAAGAAAGGGGAACAATGGAGAAAATCAGTTTAGAATCTCCTAAGACGGGGTCGGACCTAGTTTTGGAAACACTTCGTGATTTAGGAATTGATACCATCTTTGGTTATCCTGGTGGTGCAGTCTTGCCTTTTTATGATGCGATATATAATTTTAAAGGTATTCGCCATATTCTAGGGCGCCATGAGCAGGGTTGTTTGCATGAAGCTGAAGGTTATGCTAAATCAACTGGAAAGTTGGGTGTTGCCGTCGTCACTAGCGGACCGGGAGCAACAAATGCCATTACAGGGATTGCGGATGCCATGAGCGATAGCGTTCCCCTTTTGGTCTTTACAGGTCAGGTGGCGCGAGCAGGGATTGGGAAGGATGCCTTTCAGGAGGCAGACATCGTGGGAATTACCATGCCAATCACTAAGTACAATTACCAAGTTCGTGAGACAGCTGATATCCCTCGAATTATTACGGAAGCTGTTCATATCGCAACTACAGGTCGACCAGGGCCAGTTGTAATTGATCTACCTAAAGATGTATCTGCTTTAGAAACGGACTTCATCTATTCACCAGAAGTGAACCTACCAAGCTATCAGCCAACTCTTGAGCCAAATGATATGCAAATCAAGAAAATCTTGAAGCAATTATCCAAGGCTAAAAAGCCAGTCTTGTTAGCTGGTGGTGGAATTAGTTATGCTGAAGCAGCTGCAGAATTAAATGAATTTGCAGAACGCTATCAAATTCCAGTGGTAACCAGTCTTTTGGGGCAAGGTACGATTGCAACGAGTCATCCACTCTTCCTTGGAATGGGAGGCATGCACGGATCTTTCGCAGCTAATATTGCCATGACGGAAGCTGACTTTATGATTAGTATTGGTTGCCGTTTCGATGACCGCTTGACAGGAAATCCTAAGACCTTCGCTAAGAATGCCAAGGTTGCTCACATTGATATTGATCCAGCCGAGATTGGCAAGATTATCAGTGCAGATATTCCTGTGGTTGGAGATGCTAAGAAAGCCTTGCAAATGTTGCTAGCCGAACCGACAGTTCATAACAATACTGAGAAATGGATTGAAAAAGTCACTAAAGACAAGAACCGCGTTCGTTCTTATGATAAGAAAGAGCGTGTAGTTCAGCCGCAAGCTGTTATTGAACGAATTGGTGAGTTGACGAATGGAGATGCCATTGTGGTAACAGACGTTGGTCAACACCAAATGTGGACAGCTCAGTATTATCCCTACCAAAATGAACGTCAGTTAGTGACTTCAGGTGGTTTGGGAACGATGGGATTCGGAATTCCAGCAGCAATTGGGGCTAAAATTGCTAACCCAGATAAGGAAGTAGTCTTGTTTGTTGGGGATGGTGGTTTCCAAATGACTAACCAGGAATTGGCTATTTTGAACATTTACAAGGTGCCAATTAAGGTGGTTATGCTAAACAACCACTCACTTGGAATGGTTCGCCAGTGGCAGGAATCCTTCTATGAAGGCAGAACATCAGAATCGGTCTTTGATACCCTTCCTGATTTCCAATTGATGGCGCAAGCTTACGGTATTAAAAACTATAAGTTTGACAATCCTGAGACCTTGGCTCAAGATCTTGAAGTGATCACTGAGGATGTACCTATGCTAATCGAGGTAGATATTTCTCGTAAGGAACAGGTGTTACCAATGGTACCAGCTGGTAAGAGTAATCATGAGATGTTGGGGGTGAAGTTCCATGCGTAGAATGTTAACAGCAAAACTACAAAATCGTTCAGGAGTCCTCAATCGCTTTACAGGTGTCCTGTCTCGTCGTCAGGTTAATATCGAAAGTATCTCTGTTGGAGCAACAGAAGATCCGAATGTATCACGCATCACTATTATTATTGATGTTGCTTCTCATGATGAAGTGGAGCAAATCATTAAGCAACTTAATCGTCAGATTGATGTGATTCGCATTCGAGATATTACAGACAAGCCTCATTTGGAGCGCGAGGTGATTTTGGTTAAGATGTCAGCGCCAGCTGAGAAGCGAGCTGAGATTCTAGCGATTATTCAACCTTTCCGTGCAACAGTTGTAGATGTAGCACCAAGCTCGATTACCATTCAGATGACAGGAAATGCTGAAAAGAGTGAAGCTCTATTGAGAGTTATTCGACCATATGGTATTCGAAATATTGCCCGTACAGGGGCAACTGGATTTACTCGTGATTAAAAAATCAATTAAGATTTGTTAAAGTAGATTACAAGATAATAAAAAAATAGAAAAGAGAGAAAAACTATGGCAGTTCAAATGGAATATGAAAAAGATGTTAAAGTAGCAGCACTTGACGGTAAAAAAATCGCCGTTATCGGTTATGGTTCACAAGGACATGCGCATGCTCAAAACTTGCGTGATTCAGGTCGCGATGTCATCATCGGTGTACGTCCAGGTAAATCTTTTGACAAAGCAAAAGAAGATGGATTTGACACTTACACAGTAGCAGAAGCAACTAAATTGGCTGACGTTATCATGATTTTGGCACCAGACGAAATCCAACAAGAATTGTACGAAGCAGAAATCGCTCCAAACTTGGAAGCTGGGAATGCAGTTGGATTTGCTCATGGTTTCAATATCCACTTTGAGTTTATCAAAGTTCCTGCGGATGTAGATGTTTTCATGTGTGCACCTAAAGGACCGGGGCATTTGGTACGCCGTACTTACGAAGAAGGATTTGGTGTTCCAGCTCTTTATGCAGTATATCAAGATGCAACAGGAAATGCTAAAAACATTGCTATGGACTGGTGTAAAGGTGTTGGAGCAGCACGTGTAGGTCTTCTTGAAACAACATACAAAGAAGAAACTGAAGAAGATTTGTTTGGTGAACAAGCTGTACTTTGCGGTGGTTTGACTGCCCTTATTGAAGCAGGTTTCGAAGTCTTGACAGAAGCAGGTTACGCTCCAGAATTGGCTTACTTTGAAGTTCTTCACGAAATGAAATTGATCGTTGACTTGATCTACGAAGGTGGATTCAAGAAAATGCGTCAATCAATTTCAAACACTGCTGAGTACGGTGACTATGTATCAGGTCCACGTGTGATTACTGAGCAAGTTAAAGAAAATATGAAAGCTGTCTTGGCAGACATCCAAAATGGTAAATTTGCAAATGACTTCGTAAATGACTACAAAGCTGGACGTCCAAAATTGACTGCTTACCGTGAACAAGCAGCTAACCTTGAAATTGAAAAAGTTGGTGCAGAATTGCGTAAAGCAATGCCTTTCGTTGGTAAAAACGACGATGATGCATTCAAAATCTATAACTAATTGATAGAAATTAAGGTGAAGGCGAGTTGGGGGACTAACTCGCTTTTATAATCAATTCATCTCTCTTTTAAGAGGATGGATTGTGATAGTATGAAATAGTCTAGGAGAAAATGATGTTAAGTTCAAAAGATATCATCAAGGCTCATAAGGTCTTGAACGGTGTGGTTGTGAATACCCCGCTGGATTATGACCATTATTTATCGGAGAAGTATGGTGCTAAGATTTATTTGAAAAAGGAAAATGCTCAACGTGTTCGTTCCTTTAAAATTCGTGGTGCCTATTATGCTATTTCTCAGCTCAGCAAAGAAGAGCGTGAGCGTGGGGTAGTCTGTGCCTCTGCGGGAAATCATGCGCAGGGAGTAGCCTATACTTGTAATGAAATGAAAATTCCTGCTACTATTTTTATGCCCATTACTACTCCGCAACAAAAAATTGGGCAGGTTCGCTTTTTTGGTGGGGATTTCGTAACCATTAAACTAGTTGGAGATACCTTTGATGCCTCAGCTAAAGCAGCTCAAGAATTTACAGTCTCTGAAAATCGTACCTTTATTGATCCCTTTGATGATGTTCATGTTCAAGCTGGTCAAGGGACGGTTGCTTATGAGATTTTAGAAGAAGCTCGAAAAGAATCGATTGATTTTGATGCTGTCTTGGTTCCTGTTGGTGGTGGCGGTCTCATTGCTGGGGTTTCTACCTATATCAAGGAAACAAGTCCAGAGATTGAGGTTATCGGAGTAGAGGCGAATGGAGCGCGTTCTATGAAGGCTGCCTTTGAAGCTGGTGGTCCAGTCAAACTCAAAGAAATTGACAAATTTGCAGATGGGATTGCTGTGCAAAAGGTGGGGCAGTTGACCTATGAGGCAACTCGTCAACATGTTCAAACTTTGGTAGGTGTCGATGAGGGATTGATTTCTGAAACCTTGATTGACCTCTACTCTAAGCAAGGGATTGTCGCAGAACCTGCTGGAGCGGCTAGTATCGCCTCTTTAGAGGTTTTAGCTGAATATATCAAGGGGAAAACCATTTGTTGTATCATTTCTGGAGGAAATAATGATATCAACCGTATGCCAGAAATGGAAGAGCGTGCCTTGATTTATGATGGGATTAAGCATTACTTTGTGGTCAATTTTCCACAGCGTCCAGGGGCCTTGCGTGAGTTTGTAAATGATATCCTGGGACCAAATGATGATATCACACGATTTGAGTATATCAAACGAGCTAGCAAGGGGACAGGACCGGTATTGATTGGGATTGCTTTGGCAGATAAGCATGATTATGCAGGTCTGATTCGTCGCATGGAAGGGTTTGATCCATCTTATATTAACTTAAATGGTAATGAAACGCTCTATAATATGCTAGTATGAGGACTAATAAAAAATATCATATTATTTGCACAATAGATGTATAGGTGCTATAATGAGGGTGAAGAAAGGGGGCGATTCCTATGGACTTAGGAAATCGATTACGCTATTTCTATCTCAATTCATTATAGTACCTATGTTTTTTGATTTGGTTTATAGTAAGGGAGTAAAATTACTTGTTATATTTAAGGAGTATTTTTGAAATCCACTATTTTATATAGGGGCTAATCTGTGATTTGGTTAAATATAATAGGAATTAGAAAAAATAATCAATGTTCATAAGCTAAACTTGGTGAGTTGATTGAAAATAAGGATATGGCAGCAGTGATATGAGGTGAGTAGAGCAGTTGGAATATTAGGAAGTGCTATTCTAAATGCTGATTGTAATCGCGGTGTGTTATAAGAATATGCAAAATTTGATGAGATAAGTCAATTGTACCGGTTGAAAAAGTTAAATAGTAACAGGAAGGGAACCAAGGAAATAGAAAGGATGAAATAGATATGAGGTAGTCCGAAAAGGAAGATTATCTTTGACAAACTTATAGATTAAAATGAAGATATAGAATATGACTCCTGTTTATCCTATTGAGAAGCTGGTATTTTTCCTAATTGAATATTTTTGCAAATTTGGAGTTTAATAATTCAATTATTTTTTGGGTGCTTACTAATGGGTTATAGCAACTAAAAACCTATATATTATCGGCTTTAAAAAAGAAGTAAGAAAAATAAAAATCTTTTATTTTATTGAATATATGTTTTTTTATTGACAAAAGACATAAAAACGTATAGAATAATATATCGTAAAGAAGAAAATAGGAGAAGGACATGGCTAAGTCAAACTTTGAAAAAGTAGAATCAGTTGTTGGCTGGGTTCGTGATAAGAAAATCACAGGCTACCGTATCTCTAAGGAAACGAATGCGCGTGAGATGTCTATCATTGCTCTAGCGCAGGGTCGTGCTAAAGTAAAAAATATTTCATTTGAAACAGCTCTAGGTTTAATTGATTTCTATGACAAAAATCATGAAAAATTTGAAGATTAATCTTTGGATAATGGTGGATTCTTAAGTAGAGTCTGCCTTTTCATTTTTAGGATAGCAAAAAGACTGCACAAGGATGCAGCCTTTTCTTTTTATTTGAGATAACGTTGAAGAAATTCTTTTGTACGTTCTTCTTTAGGATTGGTGAAGAGGTCTTCTGGTTTGCCTTCTTCAGCAATCACACCCTTATCCATAAAGATAACACGGTGAGAGACATCACGAGCGAATTCCATCTCGTGGGTAACTACAATCATAGTCAAGCCTTCTTGGGCCAGTTCCTGCATGATTTTGAGGACTTCTCCAACCATTTCTGGATCGAGAGCTGATGTTGGTTCATCAAAGAGGATAGCATCTGGATTCATGGAGAGGGCACGTGCGATGGCTACACGTTGTTTTTGACCACCTGAGAGTTGTTTTGGTTTGGCTTGCCAGTAGCGTTCTCCCATGCCGACCTTTTCAAGATTTTCTTTGGCAATCTTTTCAGCTTCTGTACGTTCGCGCTTTAGGACAGTTGTTTGAGCGACTATTGTATTTTCAAGCACATTGAGATTTTCAAAGAGGTTAAAGGATTGGAATACCATCCCTAACTTTTCACGGTATTGCGTGAGGTCATAGCCTTTTTCGAGGACGTTTTGTCCATGATAAAGGATTTGTCCATCAGTTGGTGTTTCAAGTAGGTTAATGGAGCGTAGGAAGGTCGATTTCCCGCTTCCAGAGCTTCCGATGATAGAGATTACCTCTCCCTTGTGGACAGTGAGAGAAATATCTTTTAGTACCTCGTTTTGTCCATAAGATTTTTTGAGATGTTTAATTTCAAGGATTGCTTGTGTCATTATTTCAAATCCTCCGTTTGCATTTGGTTAGCACCTGTAGTATAGGTATCCATGTCCATGCGGCGTTCGATGAAGCGTAGGATACGTGTTACGGTGAAGGTGAGGACAAAGTAAATCACGGCGATGATTGTAAATGTCTGGAAGTATTGATAGGTTTGTGTTGCCACGGTATTTCCTGAGAAATAAAGTTCGACAACAGAGATAACGTTCAATACAGATGTATCTTTGATATTGATGACAAATTCATTACCAGTTGCTGGTAGGATGTTACGGACAACCTGAGGTAGGATAATCTTACGCATGGTTTGGTTATGAGTCATACCAAGAGCAGTAGCAGCTTCAAATTGTCCCTTGTCAACTGCTAGGATACCACCACGGACGATTTCAGTCATGTAGGCACCGGTGTTGATTGAAACGATGAAGATAGCGGCCAGTGTACGGTCCAGATTGATACCAAAAGCTTGGGCAGTTCCGTAGTAGATAACCATCGATTGAACAATCATAGGTGTACCACGGAAAATTTCAATGTAGACATTGAGGATCCAGCCGACTAGTTTTTGTAGGCTGTAAATGGCTTTATTCTCAGATAGAGGAGCAGTACGGAAGACACCGATGGCAAGACCAATAATGAGACCTATGATGGTTCCGACGATAGAGATTAAAAGAGTGACACCAGCACCACGCAAGAGTTGTTGCCAGTTTTCAGAAAGAATTTTAGCGGCTTGGCTAAAGAAACTACTGCTAGTCTCTTCAGTTGTTGTAGCTTCGGCAGGTTGTTCCTTGATCATACGATCCATCAAGGCAACTTGGTCATCTTTTGAAATAGTTTCGATGCTGGCATTGATTTGGCTAATACGATTGTCATCTTTACGAAGTCCAATGGCTATAGCCGTATCTTCTTCCCCAGTTTTGAAACCTGGTTCTACTTGGACCATCTTGAACTTAGAGTTAGCAGCTTCAGCAGTCAGCGCTTCTGGGCGTTCAGAAACATAGGCATCGATGACACCGGCCTCAAGAGCTTGGCGCATTTGAGCGAAGTCTCCCATGGCTGTTTCTTTTTTAGCACCTGAGATTTGTGCAATCAAGTCGTAGAGGTAGACACCTTGTTGAGAAGTGATTTTCGCACCATTAAAGTCATCTAAAGATTTAGCATTTGCGTAGGCAGAATCTTTTTTGACTAGTAGAACTGGTTCGCTAGTGTAGTAACTGCTTGAAAAGGCAATTTCTTGTTTGCGTTCTGCAGTTGGACTCATACCTGCGATAATCATGTCAATCTTACCAGAAGTGAGGGCAGGGACTAGACCTTCCCACTTGGTTTTAACAACCAAAGGTTCTTTGCCTAAGTCCTTAGCGATTTTCTTGGCGATTTGAACATCGTATCCGTTGGCATACTGGTTAGTCCCATCGATTTTGACAGCTCCATTGCTATCATCATCCTGAGTCCAGTTAAAGGGAGCATATGCTGCTTCCATCCCGATGCGTAAATATTCATCGGCTTGAGCAACATTGACAAGTCCCAGCATCAGCAAGAGACTTGTGAAAATAGATAAGTATATTTTTCTCATGATTTCTCCTATTTCTAATCTATTAAAAAATAACTGTCTCCTATTTTATCGAAAAAAACTCTATTTTTCAATATAGGTAAGCCCTTACTTATGAAAAAATGATATAATGATAACAAAGATAAAAAGGGGGCTTAGTTGATGAAAAAAACTTTTTTCTTACTAGTGTTAGGCTTGTTTTGCCTTTTGCCATTCTCTGTTTTTGCCATTGATTTCAAGATAAACTCTTATCAAGGGGATTTGTATATTCATGCAGACAATACAGCGGAATTTAGACAGAAGATAGTTTACCAGTTTGAGGAGGACTTTAAGGGCCAAATCGTGGGACTTGGACGTGCTGGCAAGATGCCTAGTGGATTTGAGATTGATCCTCATCCAAAAGTTCAGGCCTCAAAAAATGGTGCTGAACTGACAGATGTTACTAGCGAAGTAGCAGAAGAAGCGAATGGTTATACTGTGAAAGTCTATAATCCAGGTCAGGAGGGTGACATAGTTGAAGTTGACCTCACCTGGAACTTAAAAAATTTGCTTTTCCTATATGATGACATCGCTGAATTAAATTGGCAACCTTTAACAGATAGTTCAGGGGCTATTGGAAAGTTTGAATTTCATGTAAGGGGAGAGAAGGGGGCTGAAAAACTCTTTTTCCATACAGGCAAACTTTTTAGAGAGGGAACGATTGAAAAGAGTAGCCTTGATTATATTATTCGTTTGGATAATCTTCCAGCTAAGCGTGGAGTTGAATTGCATGCCTACTGGCCTCGGACCGATTTTGCTAGCGCTAGGGATCAGGGATTGAAAGGGAATCGTTTAGAAGAGTTTAATAAGATAGAAGAATCGATTGTTAAAGAAAAAGAGCAAAGTAAACAACTTGTTACTTGGGTCTTCCCTTCCATACTTTCTATTTCCTTGTTATTGAGTGTCTGCTTCTATTTCATCTATAGAAGAAAGACCACTCCTTCAGTCAAATATGCCAAAAATCATCGTCTCTATGAACCACCAATGGAATTAGAACCTATGGTTTTATCAGAGGCTGTCTACTCGACCTCCTTGGAGGAAGTGAGTCCTCTAACCAAAGGAGCAGGTAAATTCACCTTTGACCAACTTATTCAAGCTACCTTATTAGATGTGATAGACCGTGGGAATGTCTCTATTATTTCAGAAGGAGATGCAGTTGGTTTGAGGCTGGTAAAAGAAGATGGTTTGTCAAATTTTGAGAAAGAATGTCTAAATCTGGCCTTTTCAGGCAAAAAAGAAGCAGCTCTTTCCAATTTGTTTGCGGATTACAAGGTATCTGATAGTCTTTATCGTAGAGCAAAAGTCTCTGATGAAAAACGGATTCAAGCAAAGGGGCGTCAGCTCAAATCATCTTTTGAAGAGGTATTGAAAGAGATGCAAGAAGGAGTGAGAAATCGAGTTTCCTTCTGGGGGCTTCCAGATTACTATCGACCTTTAACTGGTGGGGAAAAGGCCTTGCAAGTGGGTATGGGTGTCTTGACTATCTTGCCCCTATTTATCGGATTTGGTTTGTTCTTGTATAGTTTGGATGTTCATGCTTATTTTTATCTGCCCTTGCCAATACTTGGTTTTCTAGGTTTAGTTTTGGCTGTTTTCTATTATTGGAAGCTTCGATTAGATGATCGTGATGGTGTCCTAAATGAAGCAGGAGCAGAAGTCTACTATCTCTGGACCAGTTTTGAAAATATGTTGCGGGAGATTGCACGATTGGAACAGGCTGAGCTGGAAAGTATTGTGGTCTGGAATCGCCTCTTGGTCTATGCGACCTTATTTGGCTATGCGGACAAGGTCAGTCATTTGATGAAGGTTCGTCACATCCAAGTAGAAAGTCCAGATATCAATCTCTATGTAGCTTATGGCTGGCATAATATGTTTTATCATTCAACAGCACAAATGAGCCACTATGCTAGTGTCGCAAATACAGCAAGTACCTACTCCGTATCTTCTGGAAGTGGAAGTTCTGGCGGTGGCTTCTCTGGCGGCGGCGGTGGTGGCAGTATCGGTGCCTTTTAAAGAGAGCTATCACAGGCTGAAAAAATATGCTATAATGGAAGATAGAAAAAAGGAGTAATCTATGTATCTTATTGAAATTTTAAAATCTATCTTCTTCGGGATTGTTGAAGGAATTACGGAATGGTTGCCGATTTCTAGTACAGGTCACTTGATTTTAGCAGAGGAATTTATCCAATATCAAAATCAAAACGAAGCCTTTATGTCCATGTTTAATGTCGTGATTCAGCTAGGTGCGATTTTAGCGGTTATGGTCATTTACTTTAATAAGCTCAATCCTTTCAAACCGACTAAGGACAAGCAGGAAGTTCGTAAGACTTGGAGACTATGGTTGAAGGTCTTGGTTGCAACTTTACCTTTACTTGCCGTATTTAAGTTTGATGATTGGTTTGATACCCACTTCCATAACATGGTTTCAGTTGCTCTCATGTTGATTATTTATGGGATTGCCTTTATCTATTTGGAAAAGCGCAATAAAGCGCGTGCTATCGAGCCAAGTGTAACAGAGTTGGACAAGCTTCCTTATACGACCGCCTTCTATATCGGACTCTTCCAAGTTCTTGCCCTTTTACCAGGAACTAGCCGTTCTGGAGCAACGATTGTCGGTGGTTTGTTGAATGGAACCAGTCGTTCTGTTGTAACGGAATTCACCTTCTATCTTGGAATTCCAGTTATGTTTGGAGCTAGTGCCTTAAAGATTTTCAAATTTGTAAAAGCAGGACAACTCTTGGACTTCGGGCAATTGTTCTTGCTCTTGGTTGCGATGGGAGTAGCCTTTGCAGTCAGTATGGTCGCTATTCGTTTCTTGACCAGCTATGTGAAAAAACACGACTTTACCCTTTTTGGTAAATACCGTATCGTGCTTGGTAGTATCTTGCTACTTTATAGCTTTGTCCGTTTATTTGTATAAGAAAAGCCTTGAAGGGTCGGGCTCTTCAAGGTTTTATACTAAATGAAAATCAAAGAGTAAACTAGGAAGCTAGCCGCAGGCTGTTCAAAGTACACCTTTGAGGTTGCAGATATGGCAACGCTGACGTGGTTTGAAGAGATTTTCGAAGAGTATTAAAATCCAGTCACGGTAATCCCCAGCAGGCGGACACCTCTTTCTTTCTCGCTTAATTCTTCATAGAGTTGCAGGGCTATTTGGCTTATCTGACTAGCATCCTGTGTTTTTTGAGCAAGACTTTTTCGTTTAGTAAGAGTTGAAAAGTCCTCGTAGCGGATTTTCAAAATGACAATTTTTCCAGCTTTTTCTTGCTGATTGAGATTGAGAGCGACTCTTTCTGATAGGAGAGTCAGCTCTTTTTTGATGTCTTCCTCGGCACGGAGAATCTTTCCATAGGTTTTCTCTTTCCCGATGGATTTACGGATGCGATTGGATTTGACCGGGGAATTGTGGATACCACGAGCCTTTCGATAAAGGTCATAGCCCAGTCTGCCAAATCGGTCTATTAGGGTCACTTCAGGCACTTCAAGCAAATCAGCACCAGTAAAAACACCCATTTGATGAAGTCGTTCCACCGTCTTTTTTCCTACTCCATGAAACTTGGAAATATCCATTTGTTTGAGAAAATCCTCAGCCTGGTCAGGTAGAATTACTGTCAGACCATGTGGCTTTTGATAATCACTGGCCATTTTAGCTAAGAATTTGTTGTAAGAAATGCCAGCAGAAGCAGTTAGATGGAGTTCTTTCCAGATATCCTCTTGAATGAGACGAGCAATTTTGACCGCTGATTTGATGCCGAGTTTATTTTCCGTCACATCCAAATAGGCTTCGTCAATGCTCATGGGTTCAATCAAATCTGTATAACGCTTAAAGATAGCTCGAACTTGGAGTCCCACAGCTTTATATTTTTCATAATTTCCTGAGATAAAGACGGCCTGGGGACATCGTTCATAAGCTTCCTTGGAACTCATAGCAGAATGGACACCAAAAACTCGCGCCTCATAGCTACAAGTAGAAACGACACCACGTCCACCTGTTTGCCGAGGGTCGCTGCCGATAATGACAGGTTTTCCTCTGAGTTTAGGATTGTCTCTGATTTCTACCGCAGCAAAAAAGGCATCCATGTCAATATGGATGATTTTTCTTGACAAATCATTTAACAAAGGGAAAATCAACATGCCTAGCACCTTTTTACTGTTTATTTTCTTTCATTATACCCTTTTTTCTGAAAAAAAGAAAAAAGGGTATAATTTTTTCAAAAATATAATACAGTTTAGAGAAAAATATAGACTGTTTTAGAAAAGAAAGTGTAAAAATAGGGATTTATCACTTGTTGAAAACGATTACTGTATGGTATACTTGTCTCATGAATGTAACAGATGGTTGTTACTAGAAAGAAAAAAGAGGACATTAACATGGTTGTTAAGACAGTTGTTGAAGCACAAGATATTTTTGATAAAGCTTGGGAAGGCTTCAAAGGAGTAGATTGGAAAGAAAAAGCAAGTGTATCACGCTTCGTACAAGCTAACTACACACCTTACGATGGAGACGAAAGCTTCCTTGCTGGACCAACGGAACGTTCACTTCACATCAAAAAAATTGTAGAAGAAACTAAGGCTCATTACGAAGAAACTCGTTTCCCAATGGACACTCGTCCAACATCTATCGCTGATATCCCAGCAGGATTTATCGATAAAGAAAACGAAGTTATTTTTGGTATCCAAAATGATGAACTCTTCAAATTGAACTTCATGCCAAAAGGTGGTATCCGTATGGCTGAAACTACTTTGAAAGAAAATGGATACGAACCAGACCCAGCTGTTCACGAAATTTTCACTAAATATGTAACAACAGTTAACGACGGTATTTTCCGTGCCTACACTTCAAATATCCGTCGCGCTCGTCACGCACACACTGTAACTGGTCTTCCAGATGCATACTCACGCGGACGTATCATCGGTGTTTACGCACGTCTTGCTCTTTACGGTGCAGACTACTTGATGCAAGAAAAAGTAAACGATTGGAATGCAATCGAAGAAATCGATGAAGAAACAATCCGTCTTCGTGAAGAAATCAACCTTCAATACCAAGCATTGCAACAAGTTGTTCGCTTGGGTGACCTTTACGGAGTTGACGTTCGCAAACCAGCGATGAACGTTAAAGAAGCAATCCAATGGGTTAACATTGCCTTCATGGCTGTCTGCCGTGTAATCAACGGTGCGGCTACATCTCTAGGTCGTGTGCCAATTGTACTTGACATCTTTGCAGAACGTGACCTTGCTCGTGGTACATTTACTGAATCAGAAATCCAAGAATTCGTTGATGACTTCGTTATGAAACTTCGTACGGTTAAATTTGCTCGTACAAAAGCTTATGACCAATTGTACTCTGGTGACCCAACCTTCATCACAACTTCTATGGCTGGTATGGGTAACGACGGTCGTCACCGTGTTACTAAGATGGACTACCGTTTCTTGAACACTCTTGATAATATCGGTAACTCTCCAGAACCAAACTTGACAGTTCTTTGGACTGACAAATTACCATACAACTTCCGTCGCTACTGTATGCACATGAGCCATAAACACTCTTCTATCCAATACGAAGGTGTTACAACAATGGCCAAAGACGGATACGGTGAAATGAGCTGTATCTCATGCTGTGTGTCACCACTTGACCCAGAAAATGAAGAACAACGCCACAACATCCAGTACTTCGGTGCACGTGTAAACGTATTGAAAGCCCTTCTTACTGGTTTGAACGGTGGTTACGACGATGTTCACAAAGACTACAAAGTATTTGACATCGAACCAATCCGTGACGAAGTTCTTGAATTCGAATCAGTTAAAGCTAACTTTGAAAAATCTCTTGACTGGTTGACTGACACTTACGTAGATGCTTTGAACATCATCCACTACATGACTGATAAGTACAACTACGAAGCTGTTCAAATGGCCTTCTTGCCAACTAAACAACGTGCGAACATGGGATTCGGTATCTGTGGATTTGCTAACACTGTTGATACATTGTCAGCTATCAAATACGCTACAGTTAAACCAATCCGTGACGAAAATGGCTACATCTACGATTACGAAACAATCGGTGAATACCCACGTTGGGGTGAAGATGACCCACGTTCAAACGAATTGGCAGAATGGTTGATCGAAGCTTACACAACTCGTCTACGTAGCCACAAACTTTACAAAGACGCAGAAGCTACAGTATCACTTTTGACAATCACATCTAACGTTGCTTACTCTAAACAAACTGGTAACTCACCAGTCCACAAAGGTGTATACCTCAACGAAGATGGTTCTGTGAACTTGTCTAAACTTGAATTCTTCTCACCAGGTGCTAACCCATCTAACAAAGCTAAAGGTGGATGGTTGCAAAACTTGAACTCACTTTCTAGCCTTGACTTTAGTTATGCAGCTGACGGTATCTCATTGACAACACAAGTTTCACCTCGCGCTCTTGGTAAAACTCGTGACGAACAAGTTGATAACTTGGTAACAATCCTTGATGGTTACTTCGAAAACGGTGGACAACACGTTAACTTGAACGTTATGGACTTGAACGATGTTTACGAAAAGATTATGTCAGGTGAAGACGTTATCGTACGTATCTCTGGATACTGTGTAAACACTAAATACCTCACTCCAGAACAAAAAGCTGAATTAACTCAACGTGTCTTCCACGAAGTTCTTTCAATGGATGATGCCTTGGATGCATTGAGCTAATCAAGTTCTTGAATAATGAAATAAGGAACCCTCGGTCAGTCGACTGAGGGTTGTTTTTTGGACTATTAAATTCCTTAAGTCAGGCACTGAAATGTCTAATCGAGATTCAAAAATATTTGTTGAGTTGCGGGAGGTATTTGATACTCAATGAAAATCAAAGACCAAACTAGGAAACTAGCCGCAGGTTGCTCAAAACACTGTTTTGAGATTGCAGATAGAACTGACGAAGTCAGCTCAAAACACTGTTTTGAGGTTGCAGATAGAACTGACGAAGTCAGTAACCATACCTACAGCAAGGCGAAGCTGACGTGGTTTGAATTTTATTTTCGAAGAGTGTGAAAATAAAAACACCACACTTTGTATGGAACAAGGTGTGGTTGTATTTTATCTCTTAGACCAGGTCCTCTTCATAAAGAGAAGTAGGATTGGGTAAATCTCCAAGCGACCTGCAATCATTGCAAAGGAGAGGAGAATTTTTGAGATAGGACTAAAGATTGAGAAACTAGAAGTGGTTCCTAGGATAGGTCCTATATTATTGAAACAGCTAAAGACAGCGCTAGTCACAACCAGAAAATCATTGCTATCTAGGCTGACAATAAAGATAAGCGTTAGCAAAATCATAGAATAGATGACAAAGTACTTGAGAATCTTATGCTGGGTATCTTTGTCAATCACCGTTTTATTAACATGGAGGGTCAAAACACGGTGGGGCGATAGGATTGACAAAATTTGGTTTTTGGCAATTTTTGAAAGGATGAGGCCTCGAATAACCTTGAGTCCACCTGCGGTTGAACCAGCAGAACCACCGATTCCCATGAGGAAGAGAAGGATAAACTGGGAGAAGAGGGGCCAGTTGGTAATATCTCCGTAACCAAAACCAGTCGTTGTAATGATATTGGAAACCTGAAAGAAGGCCATTTCAAAGCTCTTGGAAAATCCTGGGTAGAGATAGAGGGTATTGAGACTGATCAAGCCTGTAGAAAGCAGCACGATGATCAAGTAAGCCCGAAGTTCTTCGTCACCAAAGAAGGCCTTGATGCGACGGAGCATGAGGTAGTAGTAGAGATTGAAATTTACCCCAAAAACCAAAACCCCGATACTAACCAGATAGGTAATCAGTGAGCTACCATAGTGGGCAATTCCGTCGTTATAGACGGTAAATCCTCCTGTACCCGCTGTTCCCATGGCAATGACAAAACTATCAAATAGGGGCATACCAGCCAGATAATAGATGATGACAAAGAGGGAGAAGAGAGCTAGATAAAGGAGATAGAGAATCTGGGCAGTGTTTTTTAGTTTGGATACAACCTTGCCAAAAACAGGGCCAGGAACCTCAGCCTTCATCACTTCTAGGTGGCTATTCTTGGCATTATCCATAATAGCAAGTGCAAAAACAAGCACTCCCATCCCTCCAATCAAGTGGGTAAAACTTCGCCAGAAGAGGAGGGAACGACTTAGAACCGAAACGTCGTTCAGAATAGTTGCTCCAGTAGTTGTAAAGCCCGAACTGATTTCAAAAAAGGCATCGATAACGCTGGGAATTTGACCAGCAAAAACAAAGGGGAGACCGCCAAAGAAAGACCAAAGGATCCAACAGAGGGCCACAATCAAGATTCCCTCCTTGGCATAAATCCGTTGATTTTTTGGCTTTTGTAAAATTCCTGAGCCACCTAGTAATACGAGAATCCCAATCGTTGTAAAGAGGGATGTAAAGACTTGGCTCGATTCATGGTAGTAGATGGCAATCGCAACAGGAACCAAGAGGAGAACAGCTTCAATCAAAAGTAACTTTGAAAGGAGGTAACGAATCATACTTTTATTCATTTCTTACCTCGCGATCAAGTCATAAATCTTGGTGATGTTTGGCAACAAGGTTGTTACTAGGAGCTTGTCTCCGACTTCCAACATATCCTCCCCAGTTGGGAAAATAGTCTTGCCCTTTCGAATGATGGCTGCAATAAGAACCCCTTTTTTCAATTTCAGTTGAGAAAGAGGTTTGGCAGTCATTTTATTGGCTTCCTTGATATGGAATTGCAGGGTTTCGATTTGACCGTTGGCTAGATGGTGCATGGCTTGAAGGTCTGAATATTGGGCATTAACACGGCCACGAATAAAGTGCATGATTGTATCTACAGCGATGATTTTCGGAGTGATAATGCTTGAGAAATCAGGCGCATGAATAATTTCAAGGAGACTAGTTCTGTTAACCTTGCTAATATTTTTTTGCACCCCGACACTATCCAGGAACATAGAAGTAATAATATTCTCTTCGTCAACTCCTGTTAGGGTTGCTACTGCATCATAGTTTTGGGCACTTTCTTCTAGCAAGATATCTTTTGCTGTCCCATCTCCTTGAACGATGTAGAGATTAGGGAATTTCTCACTAAAGAAACGTGCCCTTTCAGGGTTAATCTCGATGACTTTGGTATCGATCCGACTGTCTTTGAGAATCCCTAGTAGATAATAGGCAATTCTACCTGCTCCAACTATGAGAAGGCTCTTTACAGCACGAGATTTGAAATAATTATGAAAGAGCATCATATCAACACGGTTACCGGTGACAAAGATTCTATCTTTATCCTGTATGGTCATATCACCACTTGGGATGATAATTTGATGCTCTCTCTCTATCGCACAGACAATGACATTGCCAAATTTTTTCCGAAAATCAGAAATGGGCATTTGGCAAAGACCGCTAGTGGATTTGACGACAAATTCCATGAGGCTAACGCGTCCACCAGCAAAGCGTTCGACAGAGAGGGCGTTGGGGAAGTCAATGATATTGGCGATAGCGCGGGCGGCCAAGAGCTCAGGGTTAACGATAAGAGAAAAACCGAGAATATTCTTTTCTTTGAAATAAGAATTAGAGTATTCAGGATTCCTCACCCGAACGATGGTTTCTTTAGCCCCCATTTTCTTAGCTAGAACGGCCGCAATCATGTTCACTTCATCGTACTCAGTTAGGGCGATAAAGATATCACAATCTTGGACACTGGCTTGCTCAAGGATGGTAAAATCAGCCCCGTTACCAAGGATACCCATGATATCAAAGCGATTGACAATATGATTGAGGACGGCTTCGTCTTGCTCAATCAGCAAAACATCATGCTTTTCTGCAACCAAGGAACGACAGAGGGCAGAACCAACTTTTCCCCCTCCGACAAGGATAATTTTCATAATAAAACCTACTTTTTCATGATGTAACTATCATACCTTTTTTCAAGAAAAAATGCACCTACTAGCTAATAACAAGAGCTTTTAGTAGGAAATTTGCTATAAGGTAAAACTATACCCTAATCAATTAAAATAGCTATTAGCGACTTTCTCTGAAATATGGTATGATAAAGGATATACAAGGAGATAAAATGAATAATAATTTACTGGTATTACAATCAGACTTTGGTCTGGTTGATGGTGCGGTATCGGCTATGATTGGAGTGGCTTTAGAAGAGTCTCCAACCTTAAAAATTCATCATTTGACGCACGATATCACGCCTTATAATATTTTTGAGGGGAGCTATCGTCTCTTTCAGACGGTGGATTACTGGCCTGAGGGAACGACTTTTGTATCGGTTGTCGATCCAGGTGTCGGATCAAAACGTAAGAGTGTGGTTGCCAAGACTGCAAAAAATCAATACATTGTCACGCCAGATAATGGGACTCTTTCTTTTATTAAGAAACACGTTGGTATTGTAGCCATTCGTGAAATTTCTGAGGTAGCCAATAGACGTCAAAACACAGAGCATTCTTATACCTTCCACGGTCGTGATGTTTATGCTTATACTGGAGCTAAATTAGCCAGTGGTCACATTACTTTTGAGGAAGTGGGTCCAGAGCTCAGTGTGGATCAGATTGTGGAGCTTCCAGTCGTAGAGACCATCATTGAAGACCATTTGGTGAAGGGAGCTATTGATATTCTGGATGTGCGTTTCGGCTCGCTTTGGACCTCTATCACACGAGAAGAGTTTTACAAACTGGAACCAGAATTTGGTGACCGTTTTGAAGTGACTATCTATCACGCTGATATGCTGGTCTATCAAAATCAGGTTGTCTATGGCAAATCATTTGCAGATGTGAGAATTGGGCAGCCAATCCTTTACGTCAACTCTCTCTATCGTTTAGGGCTGGCTATCAACCAAGGTTCCTTTGCCAAGGCCTACAATGTGGGTGTCGGTTCATCTTGGACCATTGAAATAAAGAAAATAGAATCATAAAATAGGAGAATATAGATGAAAAATCAATCAATTAAACAAGTTGTTGCTATCGGTGTTGGAGCTGCGCTCTTTGTTGTCATCGGGATGATCAGCATTCCGACTCCTGTTCCAAATACAAGCATCCAGCTTCAGTATGCGGTACAGAGTCTCTTGTCTATCATTTTTGGTCCTCTAGTGGGACTACTTGTTGGTTTAATTGGGCATGCGGTGAAGGACGCTATTGCTGGCTACGGTCTGTGGTGGACTTGGATTATCGCTAGCGGGCTCTTTGGTCTAGCTGTAGGACTATTTAGAAAGTACGTTCGTGTGAGCAATGGTGTTTTTGACTGGAAAGATATTCTTATTTTTAACCTCATTCAACTACTTGCAAATGCCCTTGTTTGGGGTGTCTTGGCACCACTTGGAGATGTTGTGATTTATCAAGAAGCGGCAGAAAAAGTATTTGCCCAAGGGATTGTTGCGGGAATTGCTAACGCTGTAACTATAGCTATCGCAGGTACCCTTCTCTTGCTAGCTTATTCACGTACACAGACTCGTTCAGGAAGTTTGAAAAAGGATTAACATAAGGAAAAAGGCTGGACAACCAGTCTTTTTCGATATTTATAGATTAGTTAGGTAAGCAAGCTAGGATAGGAATCTTTTTGGCGCTAAGTTTTTAAGAGAAGAGTCTGCAAGAAGGGGTTAATTTATGATAAAATAGAAGTCTAATACTCTGCGAAAATCTAATTCAAACCGCGTCAGCTCTATCTGCAACCTCAAAACAGTGCTTTGAGCAACCTACGGCTAGCTTTTTGGTTTGCTCTTTGATTTTCATTGAGTAGAAGAAGCGAATGAAGAGAGTAAGATGAAAGAAGCTATAATTGAGTGGAAGGATTTCTCTTTCCAGTATGAAACGCAACAGGAACCGACTTTGCAAGGGGTGGATTTGACTATTTACAAGGGAGAGAAAGTCTTAATTGTTGGCCCATCTGGGTCAGGTAAATCTACCTTGGGTCAGTGTTTGAATGGGATTATTCCCAATATTTACAAGGGGCAGCCGTCTGGAGAATTTTTAATTAAAGGGCAAGCAGCCTTTGATATGAGCATCTATGATAAATCTCATTTAGTTAGCACAGTTTTACAGGATACAGATGGGCAGTTTATCGGCCTGTCTGTGGCAGAGGATTTGGCTTTTGCTCTGGAAAATGATGTGACAGCTCTAAATGAGATGAAAAATCGTGTTCATAAATGGGCTGAAAAGCTGGATCTTCTCCCTTTACTAGCTCAGCGTCCCCAGGATTTGTCAGGTGGACAAAAGCAACGTGTCAGTTTGGCTGGTGTCTTGATTGATGAAAGTCCCATTCTATTGTTTGATGAGCCACTCGCCAATCTGGATCCCAAGTCAGGTCAGGATATTATCGAATTGATTGACCAGATTCATAAGGAAGAGGGGACGACGACCCTTATTATTGAACACCGTTTGGAGGACGTTCTGCATCGTCCTGTGGATCGGATTGTCTTGATAAACGATGGCCGTATCCTCTTTAATGGGAGTCCTGATCAGTTATTGGCGACTGATTTGTTGACCCAAAATGGAATTCGCGAACCCCTTTATCTAACCACTTTACGTCAATTAGGTGTGGCTTTAGCTAAGGAAGAACAATTAGCAAATTTGGACAACTTGTCTATCTCAAAAGGCCAGGTTCAGTTGCGGATGGAACTGGTAAAAGAAACCCCAGAATTGCAGTCACTCTTTAGACTAGAGGACGTGTCGTTTTCTTATGATGATAGACCGATTTTAAAGTCCCTACATTTGGATATTAAAAAGGGTGAAAAGATTGCCATTGTCGGAAAAAATGGAGCTGGGAAATCAACCCTAGCCAAGGCCTTAAGTAGCTTTATTCAGACTGAAGGTCGCTATATTTGGGAAGGGCAGGATATCAAAGGAGATTCTGTTGCAGAGCGGGCGGAACGCGTAGGCTATGTGCTGCAAAATCCTAATCAAATGATTTCAACCAATATGATTTTTGATGAGGTGGCTCTGGGACTACGTTTGCGAGGTGTGGACGAGCAGGAAATTGAAACGAGAGTCTATGAAACCTTGAAAATCTGTGGTCTCTATGAATTCCGTAATTGGCCTATTTCTGCCCTGTCATTTGGTCAGAAAAAACGTGTCACCATTGCTTCAATTTTGGTCTTGGGGGCTGAAATTATCCTCCTAGATGAACCAACTGCAGGTCAAGACCAGAAGAACTATACTGAGATTATGGAATTTCTCGAAGAGTTGCATCAAAAAGGTCATACCATTGTCATGATTACCCATGATATGCAATTGATGCTGGATTATTCTGATCGTGCTCTTGTCATGGTTGATGGGGAATTGATTGCCGATACCGATCCAGCTAGTCTTTTGAGCAATCCCGAGCTGTTAGTAAAAGCTAATCTAAAAGAAACTTCAATCTTCAACTTGGCCAAGAAACTTGACGTGGATCCACTTGCTTTAACGGCATTTTACAAAGAAAGGAGAGAAGGATGCAAGCTAAATTAATCGGTTACCAGCATAGAGATACTGTGATTCATCGCTTGTCAGGAGCTGGGAAACTTCTCTTTTTCATCCTCGTGTCATTGGCTGCCATGATTAGCTATGATACCAGACTGCTTGTTCTGATTGCTATTTTTTCGGTCTTTCTCCTCTATTTGTCAGAAATTCGCTTTAAAGATGTTTCCTTTGTGGCCGTTTTTGCGACGGTATTTGCCGTTTTAAACGTCTTGATGGTCTATCTCTTTTCTCCCGAGTATGGGGTTGGGCTTTACGGAGAGAGAAGTGTGATTTGGCAGGGAATCGGTGCCTATACCCTAACCAGCCAGGAGCTCTTTTATCTGCTAAATTTGGCCATTAAGTATCTCTGCACCATTCCTCTGGCTATTATCTTTTTGATGACAACCCATCCTAGTCAGTTTGCTTCCAGTTTAAATCAAATTGGTGTGCCCTATAAGATTGCCTATTCAGTCAGCCTGACCTTGCGTTATATTCCAGATTTGCAGGAAGAATTCTTTACCATCAAGATGTCTCAGGAAGCGCGTGGGATGGAATTATCCAAGAAAGCTTCTCTCATGCAACGAATCAAAGGCAATCTGCGCATTATTACTCCCTTGATTTTTAGCTCGTTAGAACGCATTGATACCATCGCGACCGCCATGGAGCTTCGCCGCTTTGGAAAAGAGAAAAAGCGGACTTGGTATAGTTACCAAGCCTTGAAAAAAGGAGATTATCTTACCTTGCTCTTGGCAACCTTGTTTTTAGTAGCTAGTTTACTACTTATCTTGCAGAATCAGGGACGATTTTACAACCCTTGGAAATAGCTTGAAAAAATTGAAAAAATCAAGTCGTTTCTATTGACAATGATTCTGAAAGTGTTATACTAAGAAAGTAGTTTCGCTGATTTACTTCAAACCTGTTGTGAGGTAAGTTAACGATGCCTTAACCACGCTGTTTGCTGAGCTTGACTCCGGGCAGTGTGGCTATTTTTTTGCAATGGTGAAAGGAAGCAAGTCATGACAAATCACATTGTATTATTTGAACCACAAATTCCACAAAATACAGGCAATATCGCGCGTACTTGCGCTGCGACCAATTCTCCCCTCCACATCATCAAGCCTATGGGCTTTCCTATCGATGACCGCAAGATGAAGCGAGCTGGATTGGATTATTGGGATAAGCTAGAGATTTATTTTTACGAGAGTTTGGAGGATTTCATGTCTCAGATGAAGGGCAAACTCTATCTGATCTCAAAATTTGCTGAGAAAGTGTATTCTGAGGTGGATTTATCGACTGACGAAGACCATTATTTTCTCTTTGGACGTGAAGATAAGGGCTTGCCGGAGGACTTTATGCGCGAACATCCTGAGAAAGCTCTCCGTATTCCTATGAATGATGAACATGTCCGCAGTCTCAATGTGTCTAATACCGTCTGCATGATTGTCTACGAAGCCCTCCGCCAGCAGAACTTTGCAGGTCTTGAGCTCGTTCATACCTATGAAGCAGATAAATTGAAATAAAAAATGAAAATGAACAAAATGCTTGCGCTTGCAAGCGTTTTTTGTTATGATAAAAGAGTCTTCAGGGCAGGGTGAAATTCCCGACCGGCGGTAAATTTGACTATCTGTTTTAGCTTTCTCGTCGTTGTCTTGTCTCGATATACTTTAAGTATTATCTTCGACTGCGACGCCTAGATAAATCTAAAATATCTTAGCCAAATAAGTCCGCGAGCGCAAGCTGATGTGGTGAGATTCCACAACCGACAGTATAGTCTGGATGGGAGAAGACGAAAGAATAGCTTTGTCTGTTCTGATAGATTTATAGCTAAACTGTAACCGCTTGCTTGAATTTCCTTAATAGAGTGAGAGGGAACTTTTGGGATATAAAAAGTGAGAATAGATAGAGGAATCCTTTCTAACTTCTTCTGATTTTATAGAAAATTGGAGGAACCTGTTATGACAAACACACGTCGACTTTCGACCATTGCGATTTTATCAGCCATCTCATTTGTGCTGATGTACTTTGACTTTCCGCTTTTACCAGCGGCGTCCTTCCTCAAGATCGAATTTAGTATCTTGCCAGTCCTTGTGGGCTTGGTGGTCATGGATTTGCCTGCTGCTCTAGGAGTTCTCTTGCTTCGCTCACTCTTGAAACTGCTTCTTAACAGTCAGGGAGTGAATACTTATATTGGCTTGCCGATGAATATCGTAGCTTTGGGAGTTTTTGTCATCGTATTTGCTTTGATTTGGAAAAAGGAACGGACAACTCTTCGTTTCCTACTAGGCTCTCTAGCTGGGACTATTGGTTTAACCGTGGCTATGTTGGTTCTCAACTATGTTTATGCTGTTCCTTTGTACGCTAAGTTTGCTAACTTTGATATTGGAAAAATTTTGGGACTTTCCAACTACCTAATGACCATGGTATTACCTTTTAACTTGATTGAGGGTGTAATCTTTTCCGTTTCATTCTGGTTGTTGTATGTTCTCTTGAAACCAACCTTAAAACATTATGAGAGATAAACAAACATTTTTAATGAAGGGCAGTTTTGCCCTTTTACTTTTCGTTATTCTTGGCTACATGGTCAAATTTTACCCTGAAACGCTGGTCGGTTTTGACCAACCGATTCAGACTGCCATTCGAGGAGACTTGCCAGATTATTTGACTATTCTTTTTAGGGCCATCACACGCTTGATTGATATTCCAGTGATTATCACTTGGGTTGTCATTACAGCTTTTGTCTTTTATCGTAAGCGATGGAAGATAGAAAGTTTCTTCATGCTGGGGAATTTGGCTTTGGCAGGTCTTTTAATCGTGACCTTTAAAAATGTCTATCAGCGCCCACGACCAGCCATTTTACACTTGGTTGAGGAGAAGGGATTTTCCTTCCCAAGTGGTCATTCTCTGGCTGTAACCTTGATGGTCGGCTCTCTGATTGTCATTCTCAGTCAACGGATTAAAAATCCAGTCTGGAGAAAAATCGTGCAAATCGTGCTAGGTCTCTACCTAGTCAGTGTGTTGGTATCAAGGGTCTATCTGGGAGTTCATTACCCATCAGATGTCCTTGCCAGTCTCTGTGTGGGTTTGGGAGTCCTGTTTATCGAATTTCCCTTTTATGACAAGCTCCGCTTCCAATGGCGATTTAAAGGCAAGCAGAAGTGAATATCAAATTCTCTTGAGGAGAAAGAAATGAAAGTCAACATAAAAGCTCTCCATCCGACTCAACTATACTTATCAGAAAAGAAACTAACAGGCATCCAGACACTTTATCAGTCGGCAGAAATAATCAATGTTGCTCCAATCAGTATTCTTGCGTTCGGAGATTGCTTGTTGATTACAGATGGGCATCACAGGGCTTATCAGGCTTTATTGGCAGGTAGGGATACGATTTCTGCTGAGTGGGATAGAGATGGTGGTGATGAACTATATCATCTCTATGCGCAAGCCTGCGAAGAAAGAAAAATTTACTCTGTTCTGGATTTAAAAAATCATATCTTAGCTCAAGATGAGTATGAAGCAAAATGGTATAACTGGTGTGATGGTTTTAATCAAGCAGCAACTCTTTTGTTGAAAAGGAAAGCAGATGAAACAGATTTTACAAATAGATAATGCACTGCGTCTTGTTCCTTATTATAAGGTCAATCATTGTGAAGAAGCTTTTGCTTGGTATCAGGATGTGAACTTGGTTCACCTCGTAGATGGTGTGAAGAGACCTTATAGTCAAGAAACTTTGGAAGCTATGTATTCCCATTTGGATCAGCATGGTGAACTTTTTTGGATTGAAGTCAAGGAGAAGGGAGAATGGTTTCCAATTGGGGATGTTACACTATCTCAGGATAATCTCCCCATTGTGATTGGGAATTCCGCTTACCAACATCGAGGACTTGGAAAAAAGATTCTAAGTACTTTGATTAAATTGGCTCGAGTAAAAGGATGGAAAGAATTGAGAGTCAAGGAAATCTACACCTACAATCATGCTTCTAGGAGGTGTTTCAAGTCGCTTGGATTTGTGGAAAATGGAGCAACAGAAAAAGGAACGAGTTTTATATTGAAATTAATCTAATCTAACTTGTTTTTTAACTAAAAATCTGATAAACTAAGTAGTAATTGAATAGAAATCTGCAAGACTAGTAACTCAAGGGAAGTATATCAGGGAGGAGAGCCGTGACTGCAAGCTCTCTATATGAAAGCTGGGTGAATTCACTTGCGCATGGATTTAGAAATGAAGGTCTGACTTGTCAGATGAAACGGATGGTACCGCGTGTCAACGCTCCGAGTGGAGTTTTTGACATGTGGTTTTCTTTTTATCTACGAGAGACTGATGGAGGAATTATGTCAACTATTGAAGAACAATTAAAAGCGCTTCGTGAGGAAACGCTGGCTAGCTTGAAGCAGATTACTGCTGAAGATGAAAAAGAGATGCAGGATTTGCGTGTCTCTGTCCTTGGTAAAAAAGGTTCGCTTACCGAAATTCTTAAAGGGATGAAAGATGTCTCTGCTGAGATGCGCCCAATCATTGGGAAACACGTCAATGAAGCTCGTGATATCTTGACTGCAGCCTTTGAAGAAACAGCTAAGCTTTTGGAAGAAAAGAAAGTCGCAGCTCAACTTGCTAGCGAGAGCATTGATGTGACGCTTCCAGGTCGTCCTGTTGCGACTGGTCACCGCCACGTCCTCACACAAACCAGTGAAGAAATCGAAGATATCTTCATCGGTATGGGGTACCAAGTAGTGGATGGTTTTGAAGTGGAGCAAGACTACTATAACTTTGAACGAATGAACCTTCCCAAAGACCATCCGGCTCGTGATATGCAGGACACTTTCTATATCACAGAAGAAATCTTACTCCGTACTCACACGTCTCCAGTTCAAGCGCGTGCCATGGATGCCCATGATTTCTCTAAAGGTCCTTTGAAAATGATTTCTCCAGGACGCGTTTTCCGTCGTGATACAGACGATGCGACCCACAGTCACCAGTTCCACCAAATTGAAGGCTTGGTTGTTGGGAAAAATATCTCTATGGCTGACCTTCAAGGAACCCTTCAGTTGATTGTGCAAAAAATGTTTGGTGAAGAGCGTCAAATTCGTCTGCGCCCATCTTACTTCCCATTCACAGAGCCGTCTGTTGAGGTGGATGTTTCTTGCTTCAAGTGTGGTGGAGAAGGCTGTAACGTATGTAAGAAAACAGGTTGGATCGAAATTATGGGTGCCGGTATGGTTCACCCACGTGTCCTTGAAATGAGTGGTATCGATGCGACTGTTTACTCTGGCTTTGCCTTTGGTCTTGGACAAGAGCGTGTAGCTATGCTCCGTTACGGAATCAATGATATCCGTGGCTTCTACCAAGGAGATGTTCGCTTCTCAGAACAGTTTAAATAATGATTAGAAAAGTAGAAATGGCAGATGTTGAGGTGTTGGCTAAAATTGCCAAACAAACCTTTCGTGAAACATTTGCTCATGATAATACGGAAGAGCAGTTGCAGGAATACTTTGAAGAGGCTTATAGCCTGAAAACTTTGTTAACTGAGTTGGGAAATCCAGAATCCGAAACCTATTTCATTATGCATGAAGAGAAGATAGCTGGTTTTCTCAAAGTTAACTGGGGAAGTGCTCAGACTGAGAGAGAATTAGAGGATGCTTTTGAAATTCAACGTCTCTATGTGTTACAAAAATTCCAAGGATTTGGACTCGGTAAGCAACTGTTTGAATTCGCTCTTGAACTTGCTACAAAAAATAATTTTTCTTGGGCTTGGCTAGGTGTTTGGGAGCATAATACAAAAGCTCAAGCGTTTTATAATCGATATGGTTTTGAAAAATTTAGCCAACATCATTTTATGGTTGGTCAAAAAGTAGATACAGATTGGTTACTGAAAAAGAAATTAAGGTAAGAAGATGATTCTTCTATTGAAATGATAGGAAAGGAAAAGAACCAGAGTGGCAACTGTCATTCTGGAGAACTAAATTATGCTTGTATCTTATAAATGGTTAAAAGAATTGGTGGACATTGATGTGCCATCACAAGAGTTGGCTGAAAAAATGTCAACTACAGGGATCGAGGTAGAAGGTGTCGAATCACCTGCTGCTGGTCTCTCAAAAATTGTCGTCGGTGAGGTCTTGTCTTGCGAAGATGTGCCAGAAACTCACCTCCATGTTTGTCAGGTTAATGTTGGCGAAGAAGAAGCCCGTCAAATCGTTTGTGGTGCCCCAAATGTGCGTGCTGGTATCAAGGTTATGGTGGCACTTCCGGGAGCTCGTATCGCTGACAATTACAAAATCAAAAAAGGAAAAATCCGTGGTTTAGAGTCACTTGGAATGATCTGTTCCCTTGGTGAATTGGGAATTTCTGACTCAGTTGTGCCTAAGGAATTCGCAGATGGCATCCAAATCTTGCCAGAAAATGCCGTTCCTGGGGATGAAGTCTTCTCATATCTAGACTTGGATGATGAAATCATCGAACTTTCAATTACACCTAACCGTGCGGACGCTCTTTCTATGCGTGGGGTGGCTCACGAAGTGGCAGCCATTTATGACAAGGTAGTCAACTTTAAAGAATTTACTCTAACAGAAACAGACCACGTTGCAGCGGATGCTCTTTCTGTGGGCATTGAGACAGACAAGGCGCCTTACTATGCAGCTCGTATCTTGGACAATGTGACTATCGCACCAAGTCCACAATGGTTGCAAAACCTTCTCATGAACGAAGGAATCCGTCCAATCAATAACGTAGTGGACGTGACCAACTACATCCTTCTCTACTTTGGTCAACCAATGCACGCCTTTGACTTGGATACCTTTGAAGGGACTGACATCCGTGTACGTGAAGCGCGTGCTGGTGAAAAATTGGTGACCTTGGATGGTGAAGAACGTGACTTGGACGTGAATGACTTAGTTATCACTGTCGCAGACAAGCCAGTAGCCCTTGCAGGTGTCATGGGCGGTCAAGCAACAGAAATCTCTGAGAAATCTAGTCGTGTCGTCCTTGAAGCTGCAGTCTTCAACGGAAAATCAATCCGTAAGACCAGCGGTCGCCTCAATCTTCGTTCTGAGTCATCTTCTCGCTTTGAAAAAGGCATCAATGTGGCAACAGTCAATGAAGCCCTTGATGCGGCAGCTAGCATGATTGCAGAGCTTGCAGGTGCGACGGTACGTAAAGATATCGTTTCAGCAGGTGAGCTTGATATCTCTGATGTGGAAGTTTCTTCAACTCTTGCTGATGTTAACCGTGTCCTCGGAACTGATCTTTCTTATGCTGATGTAGAAGACGTCTTCCGTCGTCTTGGCTTTGGTCTTTCTGGAAATGCAGACAGCTTTACAGTCAGCGTACCACGTCGTCGTTGGGATATCACCATCGAAGCAGACCTCTTTGAAGAAATCGCTCGTATCTATGGATATGACCGCTTGCCAACTAGTCTTCCAAAAGATGATGGGACAGCTGGTGAATTGACAGCCACACAAAAACTCCGCCGTCAGGTTCGTACGATTGCTGAAGGAGCAGGTTTGACAGAAATCATCACCTATGCTCTAACAACTCCTGAAAAAGCAGTTGAGTTTACGGCTCAACCAAGTAACCTTACTGAACTTATGTGGCCAATGACTGTGGATCGTTCAGTCCTCCGTCAAAATATGATTTCTGGTATCCTTGATACAGTGGCTTATAACGTAGCTCGTAAGAATAAAAACTTGGCCCTTTATGAGATTGGAAAAGTCTTTGAACAAACAGGTAATCCAAAAGAAGAACTTCCAAATGAAATCAACAGTTTTGCCTTTGCCTTGACAGGCTTGGTTGCAGAAAAAGATTTCCAAACAGTAGCAGTTCCAGTTGATTTCTTCTATGCTAAGGGAATCCTTGAAGCCCTCTTTGCTCGTTTGGGACTCCAAGTAACTTATACAGCAACAGCTGAAATTGCTAGCCTTCATCCAGGACGTACAGCTATGATTTCACTTGGTGATCAAGTTCTTGGTTTCCTTGGCCAAGTGCATCCAGTCACTGCTAAGGCTTACGATATTCCAGAAACGTATGTAGCCGAACTCAACCTTTCAGCCATCGAAGTAGCCCTTCAACCTGCTACTCCATTTGTAGAAATTACTAAATTCCCAGCAGTTAGCCGTGACGTTGCCCTCCTTCTCAAGGCAGAAGTGACTCACCAAGAAGTTGTGGACGCTATCCAAGCTGCAGGCGTAAAACGTTTGACAGATATCAAACTCTTTGACGTCTTCTCAGGCGAAAAATTGGGACTTGGTATGAAGTCAATGGCTTATAGCTTGACTTTCCAAAATCCAGAAGACAGCTTAACGGACGAAGAAGTCGCACGCTACATGGAAAAAATCCAAGCATCACTTGAAGAAAAAGTCAATGCAGAAGTGCGTTAAAGTATCAATCCATCCTTCGGGGTGGATTTTTGCTTTTCAAATAACAATTCAGGATCAAAAATCGACAGTTGAGGAGCGGAGGTGATAAATTAAATTTGCTACTGTATAATGGATTTATCACTAAAAACGCTCCAGGCCATATTTTACACAGCAATAGTCTTATAAAAATGGACATAAACCATTGTAAAGGCTATCAAAAAGGAGTATAATGAGTGCAAGACATTTCGGAGGTGAAAGATGCTAGAAGTAAGAAGTCTAGAGAAAAGTTTTGGATCCAAGCAAGTTTTGTTTGGTATTGACTTTCAAGCGCGACCAGGTCGTATTTTGGGACTAGTCGGAAAAAACGGTGCTGGGAAAACAACGATTTTCCACAGTATTTTGAAGTTTTTAGAATACCAAGGAGAAATCAGTCTAGATGGTCAGGATATTCGTCAAGAGACCTACGCTCGGATTGGCTATCTGCCTGAAGAACGCAGTCTCATGCCTAAATTGACAGTCCTTGAACAAGTTCGCTATTTGGCGACTCTAAAAGGCATGGATGCCAAGGAGGTCAAGGAAAAACTCCCTCAATGGATGAAGAGGTTGGAAGTGAAAGGAAAGCTGACAGATAAAATTAAGAGTCTGTCAAAAGGAAATCAGCAGAAGATTCAGCTCATCATTACTCTGATTCATGAACCAGACTTGATTATCTTGGATGAGCCTTTCAGTGGATTGGATCCAGTCAATACAGAATTGCTCAAGCAAGTCATTTTTCAAGAAAAAGAACGTGGGGCAACCATTATCTTTTCTGACCATGTCATGACCAACGTCGAGGAGCTTTGTGACGATATTCTCATGATTCGAGATGGCCGTGTGGTCTTGCATGGGCCGGTTCAAGATGTTCGCAATCAATACGGGAAAACACGTCTCTTTGTTTCAAGTGAACGAAGTAGGGAAGAATTGGAAAACCTTCCTCATGTCAAGCAGGTGAGCTTGACCAAACAAGGTAGCTGGAAATTAATCTTGGAGGATGAGAGCGCTGGAAGGGAACTCTTCCCAATCTTGACTCAGGGGCAATACATCGCAACCTTTGACCAGCAAGCGCCAACAATCGATGAAATCTTTAAACTAGAATCAGGGGTGGAAGTATGAGAAATATGTGGGTTGTAATCAAGGAAACCTATCTTCGACATGTCAAATCGTGGAGTTTCTTCTTTATGGTGATTTCACCATTCTTGTTTATCGGTCTCTCTGGAGGAATTGGCTATCTCCAAGGCTCTTCAATGGCTAAAAATGATAAAGTGGCAGTAGTGACAACAGTGCCGTCTGTAGCAGAAGGACTGAAGAATGTAAATGGTGTTAACTTTGACTATAAAGACGAAGCAAGTGCCAAAGAAGCGATTAAAGATGAAAAATTAAAAGGCTATCTGACTATTGATCAAGAAGATAGTATTCTAAAGGCAGTTTATCACGGTGAAACTTCCCTTGAGATTGCTATTAAGCTAGGAGTAACGAGCAAGTTAAATGAGCTTCAAGATCAACTCAATCGTTCGGCAGCCAATTTGTCACAAGAACAGGAAAAACGCTTGGAACAAACAGTTAACTTTACGGAGAAAATTGATGAATCCAAGGAAAATAAAAAAATGATTCAAACCTTTGCGGCCGCAGGGCTTGGTTTATTCCTTTATATGATTTTGATTACCTATGCTAGTGTCACTGCTCAGGAAGTTGCCAGTGAAAAAGGCACCAAAATTATGGAAGTCGTCTTTTCTAGTATAAGGGCTAGTCACTATTTCTATGCGCGGATGATGGCTCTGTTTCTAGTGATTTTAACGCATATCGGGATTTATGTTGTAGGTGGTCTGGCAGCCATTTTGCTCTTTAAAGATTTGCCATTATTAGCTCAGTTTGGTATTCTGGACCATTTGGGAGATGCTTTCTCTCTAAATACCTTGCTCTTTATTTTAGTCAGTCTCTTTATGTATGTAGTTTTAGCAGCCTTTCTAGGTTCTATGGTTTCTCGTCCTGAGGATGCAGGAAAAGCCTTGTCTCCTTTGATGATTTTGATTATGGGTGGTTTTTTTGGAGTGACAGCTCTAGGTGCAGCTGGTGACAATCTTATCTTGAAGATTGGTTCTTATATTCCCTTTATTTCGACCTTCTTTATGCCGTTTCGAACTATTAATGGCTATGCAGGGGGAGCAGAAGCATGGATTTCACTTGCTATTACAGTGATTTTTGCAGTGGTAGCAACAGGATTTATCGGACGCATGTATGCTAGTCTCGTTCTTCAAACGGATGATTTAGGGATTTGGAAAACATTTAGACGTGCCTTATCTTATAAATAGAAGAGCCTCGCGAAAGCGAGGTTTTTAGAGATAAAAAGAGTGGAATTCAGAAAAATATTTTTCATATCTATTGACTTTTAGGGGTGAAATTTGGTATTATAGTAGGCGGTATTGTTTACCCCATTTGAAAGGCCCCGGAACCTTCCAAATACTTTTCGATGGGAAGGAACACCCATCACCGTAAACAAAAATCGAACTATATATAGGAGAAATCATGAACAAAACAACATTTATGGCTAAACCAGGCCAAGTTGAACGTAAATGGTACGTAGTTGACGCAACTGATGTACCACTTGGACGTCTTTCTGCAGTAGTTGCTAGCGTACTTCGCGGAAAAAACAAACCAACATTTACACCACACACTGATACAGGTGACTTTGTGATTGTTATCAATGCTGAAAAAGTTAAATTGACTGGTAAAAAAGCAACTGATAAAATCTACTACACTCACTCAAACCACCCAGGTGGATTGAAACAAATCTCTGCAGGTGAACTTCGTTCTAAAAATGCAGTACGTTTGATCGAGAAATCAGTTAAAGGTATGCTTCCACACAATACTCTTGGACGCGCTCAAGGTATGAAGTTGAAAGTATTTGTTGGAGCTGAGCACACTCACGCTGCACAACAACCAGAAGTTCTTGATATTTCAGGACTTATCTAAGGAAAGGAACAATAAAGTATGTCACAAGCACAATATGCAGGTACTGGACGTCGTAAAAACGCTGTTGCACGCGTTCGCCTTGTTCCAGGAACTGGTAAAATCACTGTTAACAAAAAAGATGTTGAAGAGTACATCCCACACGCTGATCTTCGTCTTGTAATCAACCAACCATTCGCAGTTACTTCAACTGCAGGTTCATACGACGTTTTCGTTAACGTTGTAGGTGGTGGATACGCTGGTCAATCAGGAGCTATCCGTCACGGTATCGCTCGTGCCCTTCTTCAAGTAGACCCAGACTTCCGTGATTCATTGAAACGCGCAGGACTTCTTACACGTGACTCACGTAAAGTTGAACGTAAG
>NZ_AJJL01000017.1 GCF_000257905.1 Streptococcus mitis SK579 | reverse complement strand
GGATGATGACCATATGAACAATATACTAGAAGCTACACTACAAATCAAAGATAAAAACATTATTTGGGATAATAAAGTTCAAGAGAAGATATTTAAAAAGAGAAAATCTTTATTTTATGCAGCTACTTATACGCATAAACCAGAATTTTGTACCGTTTGTGGGTGTGTTAGCCGAAATAATAATATCGTTAAAAACGGCACGAAAACATCTCGTATCACTCTCTGTTCTGTTTCAGGCTTAGCGGCCTACTTAAATCTACGCAAGCAGAGATTTCTCTGTAGAGAATGCGGCTCTTCATTTACCGCAGACACTAGTCGAATCGTAGAAAAACACTGTCATATCTCTAAACGCTTAAAAAACGAAATTAAATCAAAAATAAGTGAAACAGTATCTGAAACCTATATCGCAAAAGAAACAAATGTTTCAGTTCATACGGTAAGACGTATCATAGATGATACAACACGTTTACTAAAGATTAAACCATTACACGATTTACCTGAGCATTTGTGTTTTGATGAATTTAAATCCGTCAAATCTTCCGATAGTAATATGAGCTTCATTATTTGTGATAGCACTACACACAAGCTGGTCGATGTTGTACGAGATAGAAAATCTTACAGCTTGAAAAAGTATTTTCATCGTTTTGAGCCTAAGACTAGATTAAAGGTAAAAACTATCTCCATCGACATGTACTTACCGTACATTCAATTAATAAAAGAAATGTTTCCTAACGCTAAAATTATCATTGATCCTTTTCATATCGTACAAGCCTTAAATAGAGAATTAAATCGAACTCGGGTACGTGTCATGAATAAGCATCGCTATAAAGACTCTAAATTATATCGAAAGTTAAAACATTATTGGAAGTTAATTTTAAAGAACTCTAATGAACTTCAGAACTATAAATATAATCGTTATAAGCTTTTTGAAAGCTTCATAACAAGTAAAGGAATCGTAGATTATATCTTAGAAAAAAATCCATCTCTTAAAAATGATTATGAGGTTGTACATTCACTTCGTGAATGTATACAGGATAGAGATTATATAGAATTCAAGGAAACGATTGAAGCAGCTACGCAATTAGACCTATCTCCTGGTTTAAAAAGAGTATTAAAGACTCTTATGACTTACTTGCCATATATTCAAAATACTTGTGAGTATCCAACTAGAACAAATGGCCCTATTGAAGGAATAAACAATAAAATAAAAGTGCTTAAAAGAAATGCCTACGGCTTTAGAAACTATTACCATTTTAGAAATAAGATTATTTTAATAACAAAAATGTTTGGCCCAAAACAAAAAGGAATTAAGCAACAATTAGTTGCTTAATCCCTTCCTAAATTTCTTCATCAACACTATTTGACAAAGAGCCCTTTTTTAGTGCTCAAAATAGCACTCAATTTTAAATGGATTTGGTGTTCAAAAAATATAATCAAATGCAACAAACTAATTTCATTTTTAATAGGCACAATTAATTTTAGAAGATAGTACGAAAAAATATTGACTATTTTCTTTAGAATGTGTAAAATTTAGATAGATTATTTAAAGTGAGGTTTTTTTATCTTGTCTATATTAAAGAAGAAAGTTAATATGTTTAGTGTACTATTGAATGTGGTATTAATAGCTATTATAGCTATTGGAGTGCTATTTTTCTTACCTAAGGAACATAAATCAGAAGTCAAATCGTCAATTAATATCGAAAGTATTGAAAAAGTGAATGAAGTTGTATTTTTGAATGCGGGAATTAATGAAATTATTTCTGAAACAAAAACAACTCAAGTTTTTGGGTTTGATGTGCCGTTCTCTAAAAAAGCAGCATTAGTAATTTTAAATTATAAAGCTAAATTTGGAATTAAAAGTAGTGTAAAGGTTGAACAAATAAGCGAAAAAGAATATAAGGTTATTGTTCCAAAATTGGAAGTAATTGGTGTTGAACTTTCAAAAGATAATCCTTATGATTTATATGATAGTCATGGAGAGTTATTAAGTGGAACTACAGAAGATATTGATACTGGGAAATTGGTCGCTAACCAACTTTCTAGTGATAAACAAGCAGAGTATTTAGATAAATTTAAGAGTGAAATTAAAGAATCTGCAATCAATTATTATAAAACAATATTTTCTTCAATGGATTCTGAAGTAAAAGTAACTATAGAATTTACAGAATAATTTTTGAAATACAAAACCCTGGCCATCTCTGGTCAGGGTTTTGTGTGGTTC
>NZ_AJJL01000016.1 GCF_000257905.1 Streptococcus mitis SK579 | reverse complement strand
GCCCATCAGCTACCTTTTTCTTATGCTTCCCCAATCAAACGTGTATGTTCTCTCTTGATGCAACGATTCATTACGATGTCATCACATCCACCAGCACGCAAGATTTCTTCCGCCTCTAGACTTTCAAGTCCTAGCTGCGCCCAAAAAATCTTAGCATCAGCCTTGAGAAAATCACGCGCCACATCTGGCAAAAACTCACTGCGACGGTAGACATTGACAATATCTACAGGAAAAGGAATCTCTGCTAGGCTAGCATAAGCCTTTTCACCCAAGATTTCGCCACCTGCTGCCTTGGGATTGACTGGAATAATTTTATAACCCCGATCCTGCATTTCCTTGGTCACTCGATTGCTAGTTGTTTCTTCACGGTCTGACAAGCCCACCACAGCAAGGGTTTTACTCGTTGCGAGATACTGACGAATCACGCCATCACTTGGATTGATAAATTCTTGACTCATAGAAATCCTCCTTTTTCATCAGTATAGCATATTTTGAAAAGGCTTGCAGAATTCTACTACAAAAAAGGAGGACTAGCCCCCTTTTTATTTAGCCTCGTACCAGGTTGCCCCTTCATTCTCATCTGCGATGAGGGGAACACTGAGTTGAATAGCTTCTTCCATGGTTTGTTTCACCAATTTTTTCATCTCTGCCAATTCAGACTTAGGAACTTCAAGGACGATTTCATCGTGCACTTGCAGAAGCATCTTAGTCTGATACCCCCCCGCAACCAAGGCCTTATCCAGCTGAATCATAGCAATCTTGAGAATATCTGCCGCCGAACCCTGGATAGGAGAGTTGATAGCTGTCCGCTCTGCAAAACCACGAATATTGAAGTTGCGCGAATTGATATCTGGCAACTCACGACGACGCTTGAAGAGGGTCTCCACATAGCCCTTGTCACGCGCCTCACGCACCACTTCATCCATGTAGTTTTTAATACCTGGGAAGCGTTCAAAGTAGGTATCAATGTAGGCTTTGGCTTCCTTACGGCTAATACCCAGATTATTAGACAAACCAAAATCTGAAATCCCGTAAACCACTCCAAAGTTGACCGCCTTGGCATTGCGACGGTCATTTGCAGTCACATCCTCAGGACGCTCAATGCCAAAGACTCGCATGGCTGTCGAAGTATGGATATCCGCTCCCTCTTGGAAGGCCTTAATCAAGTGTTCGTCTTTAGAAATATGCGCCAGAACGCGCAATTCAATCTGTGAATAGTCCGAGCTCAGAAGGACACTATCCTCCCACTCAGGCACAAAAGCCTTCCGAATGAGACGCCCCTGCTCCAAACGCACAGGGATATTTTGCAAGTTGGGATCCACACTAGACAGACGACCTGTCTGGGTCAAATCCTGCACATAGCGAGTATGAATCTTGCCATCAGCCAAAATCCAGTCCTGTAAGCCAATCACATAAGTAGACTGAATCTTAGCAATCTGACGATAGTCTAGGATTTTCTTAACAATCGGTGCAATAGGAGCAAGGCGCTCCAACACATCCACCGCTGTCGAATAACCTGTCTTGGTTTTCTTAGTGTATTCTAGAGGTAGCCCCAATTTTTCAAAGAGAAGCACGCCCAACTGCTTAGGCGAGTTGATATTAAACTTCTCACCAGCCAGTTCGTAAATCTCTTGAGTGAGTTTCTCAATGACAAGCTCATTTTCAGCCTGCATCTCAAGTAAGGTCTCTTTCTTGACCGTAATCCCAGCAATTTCCATCTTGGCAAGGACAAAAGCTAGAGGTTGCTCCATATCATAAAGAAGCTCTAATTGCCCATTTTCACTGAGTTTTTCAAGCAATATAGACTCTGTTTCGACCAAAACAGCAAGCTTACAAGCCAAGTGTTCCAAGAATTTCTCACGTGCAGGAAGGGCCTTTTTAACACCCTTACCGTAGAAAGTTTCATCATCAACCAAGTAAGTCTGACCATAAAGACTAGCAATAGTCGCAACTTCATTGTCCTCCACAGTCGAAAGAAGGTATTTAGCCAAACGGCTATCAAAAGCAGGCGACTGCAAATCCACACCAAAACGATGCAAGAGCACTTTAGCTTTTTTAAAATCATAAACTCTCAGAGGTGTTTTTTCTAAAAAGTCCTTGAAAATCGGCTCTTGCAAAAGCTCAAGCTTGTCTGTAGCATAGAGCTTATCCCCACAAGACCAGGCAAAACCAACCAAATCATCCATATGGTAATTCTCACCAAAAAGCTCAAAGTGGAAGATAGACTCCTCACTCAGCATATCTTGACTGACTTGATCAACGATAGTAAAGTCCAAGCTCTCAGCCACATCAGCTGACGATACATTTAAAGCCTGCTTGAGCTGTTTGAAGCCCATCTCATCGTAGAATTTCCCGAGATTTTCCACATCTGGACCACTATAGACCAAATCCTCCAAACCAATCTCAATCGGTGCCTTGGTATCAATAGTCGCCAGTGTTTTCGACAAAAAGGCCTGTTCCTTATCATTGATGAGATTTTCCTTCATCTTAGAAGCCTTCATCCCATCGATATTTTCATAAATACCCTCAAGCGAACCATGCTCCAGCAAGAGCTTGATACCCGTCTTTTCACCAATTTTGGTCACCCCAGGGATATTATCAGACTTATCACCCATGAGCGCCTTGAGATCGATAAACTGAGTCGGTGTAATGCCCATCTTTTCCATAAGATATTCTGGCGTAAAGGCCTCAAACTCAGCCACACCTTTCTTGGAAATTTCAACCACCGTATGCTCATCCGTCAGCTGAATCAAATCCTTGTCCCCACTGACAATGGTAATATCAAAACCATCCTGTTCTGCTAGCTTATCCAGCGTCCCAATGATATCATCCGCCTCATACTGAGCCAACTCATAGTGACGAATCCCCATATGATCCAGCAATTCACGAATAAAAGGAAATTGCTCACGAAACTCATCAGGAGTCTTAGCCCGACCACCCTTATAGTCCGCATACATCTCTGTACGGAAGGTCGTCTTTCCCGCATCAAAAGCCACCAAAATATGACTAGGCTCAACCCGCTCCAACAAATGGCTCAACATCAACTGGAAGCCATAAATGGCATTGGTATGCAAACCAGCCGCATTCTTAAAACGGTCCAACTGCTGATAGAGCGCAAAAAACGCCCGAAAAGCAACAGAAGACCCATCAATCAATAATAATTTTTTCTTATCCATACACCCATTATAAAGGAAAGCACCCAAAAATACCATTGGGAAGAGCCAGACCGAGTATTTTTCACACTGTTAGCGAATATAGCTGTTTAGTTTTAAAAAAAGGTTCTATAC
>NZ_AJJL01000015.1 GCF_000257905.1 Streptococcus mitis SK579 | reverse complement strand
AATAGAACTATGAAAATCACAAAACTTGAAAAGAAAAAAAGACTCTATCTGATGGAGCTTGATAATGGCGACAAATGCTACATTACTGAAGATACTATTGTTCGTTTTATGTTATCGAGAGATAAGATGATAAGCGAAGAAGAATTGAAAGAGATTCAGGACTTTGTTCAATTTTCTTATGGTAAGAATCTAGCCCTCTACCACCTATCCTTTAAAGCTCGCACTGAAAAAGAAGTCAGAGAATATCTGAAAAAATACGATATCGATGAAAACATAGCTTCTCAGGTCATTGCTAATCTTAAAAAGGATAAGTGGATTAATGATGGTCAGTACGCTTATGCTATCATCAATGCCAATCAACTTTCAGGAGACAAGGGGCCTTATGTACTGACTCAGAAATTAGCACAAAAAGGAATTTCAAAATCTACTATAGAAGAGATCTTGAATGATTTTGATTTTTCAGAAGTTGCTCAACGTGTAGCCAATAAACTATTGAAGAGATATGAAGGAAAACTTCCAGCTCGTGCTTTGCAAGATAAGATTATCCAGAATCTGACCAACAAGGGGTTTTCCTATTCTGATGCTAAAAGTGCTTTTGACGAATTAGATAGTCAAGTCGACGAAGAAACGACCCAAGAACTCATCTTCAAGGAACTTGACAAGCAATATGCTAAGTATGTTCGAAAGTATGAAGGATACGAACTTAAACAGCGTTTAACTCAAGTTTTAGCTCGAAAAGGCTACGATTTTTCGGATATAGCGAGCGCTCTCAGAGAATATCTTTAATATTTCATGTAAAATTCACAGATTTTAGGTAATTTTATGGTACAATAGTAAACGGTAAACTTATAAATTGTAGAAAGTTGGTTAGTTATGAAGCTTCCAAAAGAAGGCGACTTTATTACAATTCAAAGTTATAAGCATGATGGGAGTCTCCACCGAACTTGGCGGGACACCATGGTACTAAAAACAACAGAAAACGCCATTATTGGTGTCAACGATCATACACTGGTTACCGAAAGTGATGGTCGTCGTTGGGTCACTCGAGAACCGGCTATTGTTTACTTTCACAAGAAATATTGGTTTAATATCATTGCCATGATTCGTGATAATGGAATTTCCTACTATTGCAATATGGCTAGCCCCTACTATCTGGATGAAGAAGCACTGAAGTATATTGATTACGATTTGGATGTTAAAATTTTTACAGATGGAGAAAAACGTCTCTTGGACGTTGAAGAATATGAGCGTCACAAACGCAAAATGAATTATTCTGATGACTTGGACTATATTTTAAAAGAACATGTCAAAATTCTTGTTGATTGGATTAACAATGGACGTGGTCCTTTCTCAGAAGCCTATGTAAACATTTGGTACAAGCGCTATGTAGAACTAAAGAATCGGTAAAGTTGTCAAACTAGGGTGAAAACCCTGGTTTTTTTAGTTGAAAAACCCAGCTTTTCAGCTGGGGTGATTTCTATATATCTAATTTCGTAACAGTAAATTTGATGTGGGAATAGTCTTTTTCAACATCCTTATCCAGCAAGAAAGCTGTGGCGTCCTTCTTAACTTGAACCAGGTCAATATTCTGAGCTTGGGCTGCATAGACGCATCCACAATAACATTGACGATAGATATCATACTCTTCACACATCTCTACTGAACGTTTGTAACCTTGATTTTTCTTGAAATCACTTGGAAGATAGTGTGTTGTGTAAATTTTTTGCACATCGATTCCGATGCTGTTAATGGTTTGAGAATTCTTATGAGGACTGATGGTTAAAGCCGAACCGAAGTAGTCAAAGCCTAAATCCATAGCCACTTGCGCTGTCTTATCCAGTCGGTAGTCAAAGCAAACCTTGCAACGGTCGCCACCTTCTGGCTCTTCTTCCAGTCCTCTGACTAACTTACGGTATTCATTTGGTTCGTAGGGAGCTTCTAGGTACTGGACCGTATTTCCTGTCCTCTCATTGAAATCACTGACAAATTTCTTGGTGACGTAAGCTCGCTTATGGTATTCTGCCTTGGGGTGGATATTAGAATTGGCAAAATAGATGGTCACGTCTGCATACTTAGTCAAATATTCTAGTGTATAGGTACTGCAAGGGGCACAGCAAACGTGCATGAGAATAGTTGGCCGTTGCTCATTTTTCTCCCATACTTGTACCATCTTCTGCATGACACGGTCATAATTAATCTTCTGATTGGGGTTCATCTTGCTCAGAATTTCTTCTACATCGATCATGTTCTTCTCCTTTTTCTAGTCTTATTTTATCATATAAGTTAGGAGAGCTCAAATCAATTTAGAAATGAACATCATAAAAAGGAGGAATAGGCATTCCCTCCTTTTGTGTTTTCTATAGAAAGCTTACATCATGCCGCCCATCATGCTTGGATCCATTACTGGAGCTGGGGCTACTGGTTCTGGTTTATTGGCTACGACTGCTTCTGTAGTCAAAATCAAGCTTGCTACAGATGCTGCATTTTGTAGGGCTGAACGACTCACTTTAACTGGGTCGATAATCCCTTGATCAATCATGTTGACCCACTCACCAGTTGCTGCGTTGAAGCCTGTACCAACTTCAGCATTTTTCAAACGATCGATAACGATTGAACCTTCAAATCCTGCATTGTGGGCGATTTGACGAACAGGTTCTTCCAATGCACGAAGAACAATATTGCGACCTGTTGCTTCGTCTCCTGTTAATTCCAAATCAGCCACGGCTGGAATCACATTGACAAGGGCTGTTCCACCACCTGCAACGATTCCTTCTTCAACAGCTGCACGAGTAGCGTTGAGGGCATCTTCAATGCGGAGTTTCATTTCTTTCAACTCAGTTTCAGTTGCGGCTCCGACCTTAATAACCGCCACACCACCTGACAATTTCGCCAAGCGTTCTTGCAATTTTTCACGGTCAAATTCAGAAGTTGTGGTTTCGATTTGAGACTTGATAACCGCAACACGGTGAGAAATGGCTTCAGGATTTCCAGCACCTTCTACGATAACCGTGCTATCTTTGTCCACAGTCACTCTCGCTGCTTGACCAAGCGCTTCAATTGTAGCATCTTTCAACTCAAGACCAAGGTCTTCTGTGATAACTGTTCCGCCTGTTAAGATGGCTATATCTTCAAGCATGGCTTTGCGACGGTCACCAAAACCAGGTGCCTTAACTGCTACTACGTTGAAGGTTCCACGAATCTTGTTCAAAACAAGAGTTGGAAGAGCCTCGCCATCCACATCATCCGCAATAATCAAGAGTGGACGATTGCTTTGGAGAATGCTTTCCAAAAGTGGCAAGATTTCTTGGATATTGGAAATTTTCTTGTCTGTAATCAAAATGTACGGATTTTCAAGGTCTGCCACCATTTTTTCGCTATCTGTCACCATGTACTGTGAAAGGTAACCACGGTCGAACTGCATTCCTTCAACAACTTCAAGCTCTGTTTCCATACCACGTGACTCTTCAATGGTAATGACTCCGTCTTTACCAACTTTTTCCATGGCTTCAGAAATGTATTCACCGACTTTTTCAGAACGAGAAGATACAGCTGCAACCTGAGCAATGGCTTCTTTGTTGGCAACAGGGATGGCGTTGTTTTTCAAAGCTTCAACTGCTGCGGCAACTGCTGTTTCAATCCCACGACGGATGCCGATTGGATTGGCACCTGCAGTGACGTTTTTGATTCCTTCACGGACGATTGCTTGGGTCAAAACAGTTGCAGTTGTAGTCCCGTCACCTGCGATATCATTGGTTTTTGAAGCTACTTCTGATACCAATTTGGCACCCATATTTTCAAAATGATCTTCTAATTCAATTTCTTTGGCAATAGTCACACCGTCATTAGTAATCAAGGGTGAACCGAATGATTTTTCAAGAACGACATTACGACCTTTTGGTCCCAAGGTTACTTTAACAGTGTCTGCAAGGATATCGACACCACGAACCATAGCTGAACGAGCATCCGATGAAAATTTAATTTCTTTTGACATACTTACTTTCTCCTTCTATTCTTCAATGATAGCCAAGATGTTAGCTTCACCTACGATGATGTACTTTTCATCGCCATCTTTGACATCAATACCTGTGTGGGCTTCAACTAATACACGATCTCCAGCTTTAACACTTGGAGCAACCAAGTCACCGTTCAAGGTACGAACACCTTGTCCAGTAGCCACAACTTGGGCCGTTTTTGTTTTTTCTTGGGCTGAACCTGCAAGGACAAAGCCTCCAACGGTTTGTTCTTTTTCTTCGATTTTTAAGACCACACGGTCTCCTAATGGTTTTAACATCTGATTTCCTCCATAATGAGATAGATAGCATTAGCACTCTTTATACTTGAGTGCTAATTTATAGTTCTATTGTATCACTTGGTCAGAAATAGTCAAGAAAAAAGTCTGACTTTCTCAAGATAAAAAGCCTGAGACCAACTCAGACTTTTCAATACTTAAAATGGCAATTCCTCTTCTTCCAAAACCAAGTCAGCCAAATCTTGGCCTGCATTATTTTCACGCATAGCACGTTGTGCACGACTTTCCAAGAGTTGGAATCCTGTAACAAGTACTTCGGTCACATAATTCATTTGACCATTTTTCTCAAAGCGACGGGTACGAAGTTCTCCATCCACTGAAATGAGACTTCCTTTGGTTGCGTAGCTTGCCAAGGTTTCTGCTAATCTGCCCCATAGGACCATATTGACAAAGTCAGCTTCACGTTCCCCATTTTGGTCTTTGTAACGACGATTTACAGCGATAGTTCCACGCGCTACTGACTTGTCATTATTGGTTTTGTGCAATTCTGGTGTAGACGTCAAGCGTCCAATCAAGATAACTTTATTATACATTTTTCTTCCTCCTACTTATCTATTCGTAGGAAATCAAAAAAAGTTACAGAAATTTGTAACTTTTCGAGGAAATTTTTTAGTTTTTATGAACCATGAAACCTGTCGCCTGTTGATTGGCCATAATGGTCATATCTGTAATCTGAACACGACGAGGTTGACTAGTCACATAGACTACTGTGTCTGCAATATCCTGAGCTTGCAAGGCATCAATTCCCTGATAGACCGTCGCAGCCCGCTCTTTGTCACCATGAAAACGCACTGTAGAAAAATCTGTTTCGACAATTCCAGGCTGAATGGTTGTCACCTTGATATCCGTTGCAATGGTATCAATTCGCAGTCCATCTGAAAAGGTCTTAACTGCAGCCTTGGTGGCTGAATAAACTGCTGCACCAGCATAGGCGTAAATTCCTGCAGTTGAGCCCATATTGATGATATGTCCTTGATTGGCTTTTACCATTGCTGGCAAGAAACAGCGAGTAACTGCCATCAAGCCTTTAACATTGGTATCTAGCATAGTCAGCATATCTAGCTCTTCGTAGTCCTGATAGGGAGCTAAACCTAGAGCCAGTCCAGCGTTATTGACCAAGATATCAATCCGCCCTGTCGTTTCTAGAATATCGGAGCAGACCGTCTTTACCATGTCCATATCCGTCACATCCAGTGGAAAGGTCCAAATTGTTTGATTTGGAAAGGTCTCTGCAAACTCCGACTTAAGGGCTTCTAGTCTGTCTATCCGTCGTCCGGTTAGAACGACATTCTCACCCTGCTCCAGATAAGCACGCGCAATCGCTTCACCGATTCCTGATGTCGCTCCTGTAATCACTACATTTTTTGCCACCTTATTTCCTCCTATCTGGTCTATCAGATACTAACAACTTCTTAGGCAGTCCAGTGCTTAGCTGGGTCGAATGGTGTTCCGACAACTTGGTCTTCTGATAACTCAATAACACCACGTTTTTGCGGAGCATTTGGGAGGTGCAATTCACGAGGGCTACACATCATGCCAAAACTCTTTTCACCACGAAGTTCACCTGGGAAAATGAGGTGGCCTTTTGGCATCATAGCTCCAGGAAGAGCCACAATGGTTTTTAATCCAAGACGCGCATTAGGAGCCCCTGCAACGATTTGTACTGTCTTGTCACTTGCGATTGCAACTTGGCAGATATTGAGGTGGTCACTATCTGGATGAGCTACCATCTCGACAATTTCACCGACGACGAACTTAGGTTCCTTATCATTGACAATTTCTTCTGTAAAATCTTCCGCCTGCAATTCTTGGTTCAAACGAGCGACTTGCTCATCTGATAAAAAGACTTGACCGCGCTCTGCAATTTCAAATAAACTTGAAACTTCGAAAATATTCCAGGCCACTGTTTCCCCATTATCTTTAAGGAAAACACGAGCCACCTTTCCTTTGCGCTCTACGTCCAGTTTGGCATCTCCGCTATTTTTCACGATGACCATAAGGACATCACCGACATGTTCTTTGTTATATGTAAAAATCATTGTTTCCTTTTCTCCTATTTCAGTCCTGCTAAAAAGTCGTTAATTTGTTGCTTGCTTTTACGGTCGCGATTGACAAAACGGCCGATTTCCTTGTCCTTTTCTAGTACAACAAGGCTGGGGATTCCATAAACATCCCAGAGTTTGGCCAAATCCATATACTGGTCTCGATCCACTCGAATAAAGGTGAACTCTGGATTGGTCTCCTCAATCTCTGGTAAGGCAGGATAGATATAACGACAATCGCCACACCAGTCTGCTACAAAAAGAAAGACTTTCTTCCCATCTTTTTCCACTAAAGATGCTAATTCTTCTAAACTTGCTGGTTGTATCATAAGACTTCCTCCTCATAGACTAGGTCTTCATTTTCATAGACAAAGGTATAATGACGGCCATCCTCAAAAATGACGCCACCAAGTAAGCTCTCTAAACTGCTTTCATAAACTTGAACATAGAGGGTCGCAATTTCCCCCATATCTGAAAAATGGTCTCGTACAATCGCTGTCAACTCTTCCTGAGTCTTCATGAGCTTATGGTCATCTGCAACTTTTTTCGTAGCAAGGGCAAGGCTTCCAATACCTAGCAGAGCCAAGCCTGCCATCCACATTTTTTTAGCTTTCATACCATTCATTTTAACACAAAAAAGGCTTTAGGACAAATGAGGAAGCAGCAGAAAAGCAAGTAAAAAGCCTCTTCCTTAAAGGAAAAGGACTTCTTATATTTATTGCCAGGCGCCTGAGTTACCAACGTAGTAACCATCAGGCGTGTAGGTATTGCGAAGCATCTTACCTGATGAAGCCAGATAATACCACTTGCCATTATCTTTGACCCAATCATTCGCAATCATGGCTCCAGAAGAACTTACATAATACCAGTCTCCCTTGTCATATACCCAAGTGCTTGCTTTCATGGCTCCTGAAGTTGATAAATAGTACCACTTGCCTTGGTCATAAATCCAGTTACTAGCAATCATGTCTCCTGATAATTTAAAGGCATACCAGTTGCCACCTTGATAGAGCCAAGTTTGATTGAACATGACTCCTTTATCATTCATAAAGTACCAAGTTCCCTTGTCCTTAACCCAATCCTTCTGCACTAATTGACCTTGTTTTTGATAGTACCAGTTTTGGTTTGATTTTAGCCAGCCTTATGATTTTACAATCGGATAAAGTTCTTTGAAAGAGCCTCCATCATATTTGTGACTGATAGATTTTAGTTTTTCAAGCTTCAACTCGCCATTGTCATAGTCCGCCCAAGCAAAGACTTTTTGACCATTGACAGTCTCTGGTAAGGTAGCAGTGTAAGTCTTGGTTTGATAATCCCATTTTGCATCAAGGTAGGTGTATTGATCATTTGATTCTTCAATACGGTAGTAGCCTCTCTTTCCACTATCATTATGAATATTATCCACAACTTTCGTTGACCAGATCTTCACTTCGTTTCCGCTCTTAGCCTCGACCTTGATATCTCCTCTATAGCCATAGGGAACATAGAAATTCAGGTAACGCCCCTCTATACCCATCATAGACTTGTCCTTTTCTTGACCTAGAAAATTGACTGTCTGATCTTGACCATCGAGACTAACCGTCCACTCGATTTTCTCGGTTTTTGGCAAATCCAAGACTTTGATATCCACTTCATGACCATTGTTAAACCGAAGAATCTTGCCATCTTGATACTGTACTCCACACTTAACAACCCATTCTTCCTTAAGTTCAAATGCCTGCCCTGAATGAGGAAAAGCCAGTAAAGCTAGACCTGCTAGAGACAAACCAAATAATGTGATTTTTTTCATCGTAGATCCTCCTTAGGATTTTTTATGTTAATTATATCACTATGTTTTTATTTTGCAAATCTTATCCTAAATATGCAAGCAAAAAACCTCTGAGATTCTTCTCAAAGGTTCTGATTTAGCTAATTGCTGTTCTCAACTGCTGCAGTCACAAAGGCAGTGTAGAGTTCTTCTGGGCGGTTTGGACGGCTTGATAGTTCAGGGTGATACTGACACGCTACAAAGAATTTATTTTCAGGAATTTCCACGATTTCTACCAAGCGATTGTCTGGAGAAACTCCTGAAAAGACAAAGCCTGCTGCCTCAAACTGCTCACGGAAGGCATTATTAAACTCATAGCGGTGACGGTGACGGCGTTGCACTACTTCTTGATTATGATAAGCAGCCGCTGCCTTAGAGCCACGTTTCAACTTAGATGGATAAAGCCCCAAACGAAGGGTTCCCCCCATATCCTCAACATCAATCTGATCACGCATGATATCAATGATAGGGTATTTTGTTTCTGGTGCAAGCTCTGCAGAATTGGCACCTTCAAGACCCAAAACGTGACGAGCAAACTCGATACAAGTCAACTGCATTCCCAAGCAGACTCCCAACATTGGAACATCATTCTCACGCGCATAGCGGATGGCTTGGATTTTTCCTTCAGTACCACGTTGGCCAAAACCGCCTGGTACGATGATTCCGTCCGCATCAGACAAGAGTTCCGCCACATTCTCTGCTGTCACATCATTGGCATTGATCCAATTGATTTTAACTTCTGCGTCGTTGGCATAACCAGAGTGTTTCAAGGCTTCAACCACAGAAATGTAGGCATCTTGCAACTCCACATACTTACCAACAAGGGAAATCTTGACTTGCTTCTTGAGATTCATGACCTTGTCCACCATGGCTGACCATTCTGTCATATCCGCTGCTGGTGCGTCTAATTTCAGGTGGTCACAAACAATTTGGTCCATACCTTGTGCCTGCAAATTCAATGGAATTTGGTAAAGATGTTCGACATCCAACGATTCGATAACAGCTTCTGGTGCCACATCACAGAACTGGGCTAGTTTGTTTTTAATTCCTTGACCAGCTGGCTCTTCTGTACGAATAACCAACATATTTGGCTGGATTCCCAATCCACGCAATTCTTTTACAGAGTGTTGAGTTGGTTTGGTCTTCATTTCACCAGCAGCCTTGAGGTAAGGAAGCAAGGTTGTATGGATGTACATGACATTATCCGCCCCCACATCTGCCTTCATCTGACGAAGGGCCTCTAAGAATGGCAAGGACTCGATATCCCCAACAGTTCCACCGACCTCTGTGATAATGACATCAGAGTCGGTCGTTACAGCGGCACGCTTGATTTTTTCTTTCAAAGCATCTGTGATATGAGGAATAACCTGAACAGTTGCCCCAAGGTATTCTCCACGGCGTTCTTTACGAAGCACTTCACTATAAATTTTACCAGTTGTCACATTGGAATATTTGTTTAGATTGATATCGATGAAGCGTTCATAGTGACCCAAGTCCAAATCTGTCTCAGCTCCATCATCTGTCACAAAGACTTCTCCGTGCTGGTAAGGACTCATAGTTCCCGGATCGATATTGATATAAGGGTCAAACTTTTGAATGGTTACCTTGAGACCACGATTTTTCAAGAGACGGCCTAGACTCGCTGCCACAATCCCTTTCCCAATAGACGATACCACACCACCAGTTACAAAAATATATTTCGTAGACATAGATTCCTCTTTCTAAAATGCTCAAGGTCTTGTTAACTACGAGGGGACATAGGAAACAAGACCCTACTAATAAGAATAATCTGGGACGACTGCACCAGATTCACAACTAAAATACAAGAAGATAACTTCTTGAAAAAACAAAAATAGCTCCCTAAGAACTAGGGAGCCCCGACCTCTAAAAGAGGTGCCCGAACAATATGATACCTAAAATTAGGATAATTGTCAATAGCTAACTTTTATTCCTCGATGTTTTCAGGATCATCATCCGAAAACTCGTCGTCTTCTTCGTTGAGATCCACGTCTTCACCCAAGTCATCAGGAGCGATTTCGTTGATTTCTGCATCGTAAGCTTCCACTTCATTTTTCTCATCATCTGGATTTTCATCATCGTATGAAAGAGCTGGATCTGCTTCGTATGCATCTTCGTCTTCTGGATCATCCGCATTGTAGTCAATGGCATCTGAATCACCATCCATGAAGGCATTGACACGTTTTTTCTTAGCTTTTGGTGCTACTTCATCGTCGTCATTTTCTTCAAGAGCGATAATTTCTTCGTCGATTTCGTCTACACCATACCATGAACGAAGACCCCATTTGTTGTCTCCAAGTGAGATGAAGCTACCGTCAAAGTTCAACTCTGTGTAGAACAAAGGCAAGGCTTCACGGATATCGCTGTTTGATGTTCCAAGGTAGTTTTGAATTTCGTTTACAAGATCGCTAAAATGCATCTCATGATCACGACCACGAAGTTCCAAGATAGCACGCGCTACCTCAATCATAGATAGTTCACTTTTTTCTTGCCCAGCAAATACTTCTAATTCCAAAGCGTTTCTCCTCATTTATACTACTATCGCCAGAGCGAACAGACTCTGACCTCATTTTATCATTTACTCTTTATTTTACGATAATTTTGCGGAATAGTCAAAGGTTAAGGGGGAGAAAGTGACAGGACTTTTATTTCTTTGCTACCCAGCCGATGGTGTCGCTAGATGGGGTTATAAGTAGTATATAAGTGGTAAAGTCATAAAATATATAAATATAATTGTATAAATTATAGCAATAACACCTTACATTCTTATAATTCAAGTTCTTTTAGAACAGCTAGTATCGAATCTTGTGCTTCAGTACTCAAATTCTCGTCATTCTTTATTTCTTTTCTTATTTTCCATAATTTATTTTCGCTATTCAATTCAAAATATTTATATGCTTTCTTAGAAATTTCAATAGCAATTTGTCGATCAATGCCTAGTTTTTGTAGTTCAATTACTAAACTTTCATTAGTACCATAATCCAGATAATCTCTCCACTTGCTTTCATCTTGTTTAGTCAACTGTAAATAATTCGTTATGTAGTTCCTAATTGAAAATCTAACAACCGTTTCTAAATCCCTCATAACTTGGTTCACAATATGATTTAAATGTTGTGAGTTGGTTTCATCAAACAGAATAAAATTTTGATTAAAATCAAGAGTAATATTTAATCTATTTGAACTGTAGTACTTTATAATGCTTTTTATAATGACATTCAATGGCTTAGTGGTAATCCAATCAATCATTAAGGTTGCATAATAACCCAATCTATTTTTTTTCCCAAGAAAATTTTTATGTTCATTATCTCCCCAGTTATAAATAATAAACATTTGTTCTAAAACCTCTCTACATGTGTAATAACTAATGTCCTTTGGAAAAATATACGGCCTTTCACTTATATATATTTTATTTTGGATAACTGGACTGATTGTTACTGAGGTCATTAATATTTCAGAAGGTACTTCATATTTTTCAATTACTTTTAAAATCTTCTGTGAATCTTTGTTCTTTTCATTTAACTTTCTATATAAAATTGAATCTAGATTTTGTTTATACTGATAGGATAATATTGAGGCATATTCATTTAAAAAATGCCTTTTTGGAAGACTAGTATTTTTACTCAATGGTTCATCATTAATAATTTGTCCAATTTTTTTATAAAATGCATCTTTCCCTGTAAGTAACTCTGAATTCAAAATTGGTAATTTGTTTAAATTCAATAAATCAATAGCACTACCTTGCCATTTTTTATTATCTAATTTGACAATAAAAATATTACCTGAAAGTTCTTTTGTAAGTCTGCCAGCTCTTCCAATTAAATTTCTAAAATCCAAATCAGACATCTTAGTGAGACCAATTTTTTCACTTAAAATAAAAATATTTTTTGCTGGCAAATTTACACCTTCTAACAATGTTGAGGTTGTAAATAAATATCTGATATTTCCTAATCTATACTCTTCCTCAATTTTTTCTCTAACAACCTGTGGTAGAGCACCAAAATGAGTAGAAACTCCTTTTCTAATCATTTCAGCTAGCTCATATCTCTCATGTATTGTATCTTTAATAAAATCAGACAAATCCTCTAAATTTTTATTGTTGATCTGTGAGAAACCCTCACTAAACTTATCAGCAAAAGCCATTGTATCACTGAGTGAATTACAATAAATGATGGATTGTTGGCTCTTAGATAAATAACTCACAGTATCAAATAGATTTTTGCACCTAAAAGTTCTTTCTTTTACATCTTCGTTACAATATTCAAGATATTGCCTTATACAGAGCGATTGTAAATCAATATAAAATAAATTTCTAGAAACATTCATATCAATGATTTGAGTAGCTTCATCCGTAGAATTGCCTACTAAATTTAAAAATAATTCTGGATTAGGAACATTTGGAGAGGCAAAAAAAAGTTTGATACTTTTTTGCTTAGCCAAAGAAATGGCATGGTAGAAAATCGGAGATCTTCCATCATTAGCGACTAATTTCTGTGCTTCATCTACTATTAAGATAGAAATGGGGGGATTTCTTTGAGAAAAGTATTGTATGAGCCGTTCAGGAGTCAAAACAAAAATGAACTTTTTATGTTTATATAAATCTGGGATTTCAGGAACCGTCAGTATCTTATATCTAGTACCAACGATTACTTTACTTAAATCTTCTGCAACTTGTGAAATTAAAGCTCTACTAGGAACTAAGAAAGCAATATTTTGACTTGCATTTCCTTCATCAATAATCCACTTAACATACTCAGTAAGTAGGAACGACTTACCGAACGAAGTGCTAGCAGAAAAACTATAATGATTTGTCCCCTGTAATTCCTTAAATATTTTGTATTGAGCATCTGTAAAAATTTTGTTCTTATTCGAAGTACTTTGAAAAATATTTTTAATTAATTTATCAATCTCAATGTCAAAATTAAAAATATTATTTTCACAATTAGAATCAATAAGACTTAAAGATGGAAAATTACCAAGCTTAACTAACACGCTTTTAGAAACTAATTGAAAAGTCATATTTTCTTTAAATTCATCATATAAAAGAGAGATTATTTTTAATGAGATATTTCTATTCTGAGCTTTCTCAGATCTTGAAAGTATATCAGCAAATCTCAATAAGTCTAAAAACCTTTTTTTATCCATTACTTTTTTAGAGATTCCTAGCAGATTATCTCCATATCTAATTTGACTTTCAGCTAATAGTTCATACAAGTAACTATCCTCAATAGCTCTACTATTCAACCATGCTATTATTGATTCATTACTCATTCCACCACCTCCTTCAAAATGTTCTTTCTAGTCTCATCTATTTTTATAAATGGCATAACATATAAATAGAAATTCTTTCCTATCAACGAATATTTTTTTATGGCATCTTCCATTTTTGCAGATGCCTTTTTAATCTCTACTTCTATCTCATCCTTTATCCACAAATTATATTCTTCATCTGACAAATATAGTTTTTCATCAGGGATATCAATTTGGAAGCCAACAAAGACAGAGTATGAATCCACAACTGTATATATATTTTGGCTCTTAGAAGGATATATAATTTTAGATATTAAGTCAACATCATTCTGATCTAGTATCTCATTTTCTAATTGTGAATCGATTAAATTCAATTCAAACATTCTACTATTCCCTATAAATTCTTTTAAAGATTTACAAGCCGCTTTAAAACCATCTAAAAAAACGGCATACATCTTAGCTTCACCAAAAATCAAATGATAATTACTTTCTGAAATCTTTAACAAATGTACACCATCAGCTCCATTTACAAACATATTATTAGATGTCTTTAAAGACATTTTTGATAAGATTTTAGGCGCTCGAAGATTACCCTCAAGAAAAGTGTATAAAATAAGTTCACCAAGTTCACCATTATTCACATAAACATCTCTAAATTTATTTCTAGCTTGTAATGATAATTCCATATAATTTTCTTCTTCAATGTATTTTTTTATTGTCTTTTTGTTCAAGACAAAACCATCAAGTATAGACCGAAGGTCTGACGCAAATGAAGCATAATCAAAATCTTTTCCATTTAATCTAGGCATAAAAATTTTCAGTTCTGTTTGTATTCCTGTTCCTGAAAATAGATTAATACTTTGTAATTGAATAAACCCTTCAACAACTTGTTGTGCTTTAACAGATGAAGTAATCAACTCATTTCCCTCCAAAAAACTGCTTTCCATTCTAAATTATACCAAAAAAACACGGTTCATCACCGTGTTTCTATGTCTATTTCACCAACTTCTTCATCTCATCAATACGTGCGACGGTCGCATCATATTTCGCTTGGTAGTCGGCTTGTTTGTCGCGTTCTTTTTGGACGACTTCTGGTTTGGCATTGGCTACGAAGCGTTCGTTAGAGAGCTTCTTGCCGACCATGTCCAGTTCTTTTTGCCATTTAGCCAGTTCTTTATCGAGACGAGCAAGTTCTTCTTCGACATTGAGGAGGTCTGCCAGTGGCAAGTAGATTTCTGCTCCTGTGATAACGCTTGACATAGCCAGTTCAGGCGCAGGAATAGTTGATGCGATTTCCAAGTGCTCTGGATTTGTGAAGCGTTTGATGTAGTTGACATTGCTGTTAAAGAAGGTTTCCAAGTCGCTATCGCTTGTCTTAACAAGGATGGTGATAGGCTTGCTTGGTGCTACGTTTACTTCCGCACGCGCATTACGAACAGCACGGATCAAGTCTTTAAGGCTTTCCACACCAGTGTGGGCAGCAAGGTCTTCAAAGGCTGGATTGACAGTTGGGTAGGTAGCTGTAACGATAGAGCCTTCTGAAATTTGTCCAAAGATTTCTTCTGTCACGAATGGCATGATTGGGTGGAGGAGACGAAGGATCTTGTCCAAAGTATAAAGGAGAACAGAACGTGTGATGACTTTCTCTTCTTCGTTGTCGCTGTATAGGACTTCCTTGGTCAACTCAACGTACCAGTCCGCAAATTCATCCCAGATGAAGTTGTAGAGGATGTGGCCAGCCACACCAAATTCAAACTTGTCAAAGTTAGCAGTAGCTTTTCCGATGGTTTCATTGAGGTTGTGGAGAATCCAGCGGTCGGTGACATTTCCAGCTTCCTTGTTGACAACTTTTTCCACATTGGCAGTTGCTTGCTCAAGGGTCAAGCCTTCATTGTTCATGAGGATGTAGCGAGAGATGTTCCAGATCTTGTTAATGAAGTTCCATGAAGCATCCATTTTCTCGTAAGAGAAGCGCACGTCTTGACCTGGTGCAGAACCGTTTGAAAGGAACCAACGCAGGCTATCTGTTCCGTACTTATCAATAACATCCATCGGATCAATCCCATTGCCCAGTGATTTAGACATCTTACGGCCTTCCTCGTCACGAATCAGACCATGAATCAATGCATTTTTGAATGGCGATTTGCCAGTAAATTCCAAACCTTGGAAAATCATTCGAGATACCCAGAACGGGATAATATCATAACCAGTCACCAAAGTTGATGTTGGGAAGTAGCGTTTGAAGTCTGCTGAGTCGACATCAGGCCAGCCCATGGTTGAGAATGGCCAGAGGGCAGAACTGAACCAAGTATCCAAGACGTCTTCGTCCTGAGTCCACCCGTCACCTTCTGGAGCTTCTTCTCCGACATACATTTCACCCTCGGCATTGTACCAGGCAGGGATTTGGTGACCCCACCAGAGCTGGCGTGAAATAACCCAGTCGTGGACATTTTCCATCCATTGGAGGAAGGTATCATTGAAACGAGGTGGATAAAATTCTACCTTGTCTTCTGTGTCTTGGTTGGCAATAGCATTTTTAGCCAATTGGTCCATCTTAACAAACCATTGAGTAGACAGGCGTGGTTCAACCACAACACCTGTACGCTCTGAGTGACCAACACTGTGGACACGTTTTTCGATTTTAACGAGGGCACCGATTTCTTCCAACTTGGCAACAACTGCCTTACGAGCTTCAAAACGATCCATACCTGCAAATTCGAAGGCCAAGTCGTTCATGGTTCCGTCGTCGTTCATGACGTTGACTTGTGGCAAGTTGTGGCGTTGACCAACCAAGAAGTCGTTTGGATCGTGGGCAGGGGTGATTTTCACGACACCAGTACCAAACTCAGGGTCTGCGTGCTCGTCTCCCACGATTGGAATCAATTTATTAGCGATTGGAAGGATGACGTTTTTACCAATCAAATCCTTGTAGCGTGGATCTTCTGGATTGACCGCAACGGCAACGTCCCCAAACATGGTCTCAGGACGAGTTGTCGCAACTTCAAGGGTGCGTGAGCCGTCTTCCAGCATGTAGTTCATGTGGTAAAAGGCACCTTCAACATCCTTATGGATAACCTCGATATCAGAAAGGGCTGTGCGAGCTGCTGGATCCCAGTTGATGATAAACTCACCACGGTAGATCCAGCCTTTCTTGTAAAGGTCCACAAAGACCTTACGAACAGCTTTTGACAAACCTTCGTCAAGAGTGAAACGCTCACGAGAGTAGTCTACAGAGAGCCCCATCTTACCCCATTGTTCCTTGATGGTAGTGGCATATTCGTCTTTCCATTCCCAGACCTTATCTAGGAATTTCTCACGACCCAAATCATAACGCGTAATGCCCTCACCACGCAAGCGCTCCTCAACCTTAGCCTGAGTCGCAATCCCCGCGTGGTCCATCCCCGGAAGCCAAAGCGTATCAAAACCTTGCATGCGTTTTTGACGGATGATGATATCCTGAAGAGTTGTATCCCAAGCGTGACCCAGGTGAAGTTTCCCAGTTACGTTTGGTGGTGGAATCACGATTGAATAAGGCTTAGCCTTTTGATCTCCTGAAGGCTTGAAAACATCAGCGTCAAGCCATTTTTGGTAACGACCAGCCTCAACCTCGGCTGGATTGTATTTAGGTGAAAGTTCTTTAGACATGTGTTTGTCCTTTCTATATTGTATTCATTTTATCTTGAATCTGCTTAGCAACTTCGGCTGCAGACAGATTCGTATTATTTATTTTAAAGTAGTGGTGCAACTCATTCGGTTGATGTTGGGAATTTAATTGAAGTGTTTCAGCGGCCTCTAAAATTTCTCTTTCAGATACCTCAACATGTCGTTTTAAGGGTTTGTGCTTTAATCGATTCTCCGTTCGATTTCGACGTAAACGCTCTGCAAGACTTGTTTCCAACTCAACAAAAAGAATCTCTTGATGATAGTCACCCAACAAATCCTGAATTTGCTTTAAATACATCAGCTGGTACTGATTTGAAAAATCAATTACGTCAGTTAAAATTACTGATCTCTGATTTCTTGCACTTGCTCCAAGGAAAGAAAAGGTAATTCCACGAACAAATTCCCACATTTCCTCTGTATAGTCCTGATAGATTTCCAGTGCAAAATCGATAGCTTGATGGTTATAAAATAGGGTAGCATCCGTCATTCGAGATAATTCTTGACCAATGGTCATTTTTCCTGATGCTGGAGCACCAATGATGAAAAGATGCATCAAACCACCTCCCACTCATTCCTCAGCAAGCCATATATTAGACTGTCACAGCGGTTTCCTTGAATATCTTTACGTTCTCTTATGCGAGCTTCGAGGGTAAAGCCAAGCTTTTCCGCGACTCGTTGACTTTGAAGGTTATATCCAAAGCAAGTTAGTTCAATCTTGTGAAGACCTAGTTCTCTAAAAGCTATGTCAATCAAGGCACGCGCTGCTTCTGGCACATAACCTCGTCCCCAATAGTCTGGGTGCAAGGTGTAGCCAATCTCCAGTACATCGTCTTCGTGCCGATGGTTGAAATCAACAGAGCCGATGACTTTATCGGTTCCTTTGACGACAATTCCGTAGCCTGCTGGGAGATTTTCCTTTTGATTGCGCTCGGGCAGAATATGCTCCAGATAATAAATCTCATCTTCCAAGATCTTGACGGGCGGAAAGCCTGCTGGGTAAGAAACTTCTGGGAGACTAGCATAGTCAAAGATATCCTCTGCATCCGCCACTGTACGGACTCGTAAGACCAGACGCTCTGTTTCCAAGCGTTCTGGTAACTCAGTTCTTGTCATCCTTCTTCCTCGCTTTCTTGATAAAGCTTCCCATGGGATTGACTCGGTCATCTAGATAACGATAAACGCGCTGGTGCCCGTCCCCCATAAAGTAAGTCGGCGCAAAACGGTCATTTTTAAAATGTCCCTTATCATCCAAAAGTTCAGGATCAGCCTGTCGGTCCAGAATCTTAGCAAAGATGTGGCAGATTCCATCTTCTTCGATAATCCGATCTACTTGGCAATCCAAAACGACTGGACAAGATTCCAAAATCGGAGCATGAGTCTGTTCAGAAATCTCGTAGTTTAGCCCCAGGTGTTTCAGTTTCTCCCGATGACTGATAAAACCGGCCTGCTCCATCACAAGCATGGAAGTTTCATCAGGAATATTTACGGTGAACTTTTGATAATGCTTAATCTGATCAGCCGCATTTTCCTCGGAACCAACACCGATAACTAGCCAATCTCCCAGACTATAAGAGGAACTGCAAGTCGTTATATTGTGTTCAAAATTCTGGTCCTGATATCCCAAAATGAAAATCGGAAAACCATAATAGAGTTTACTTGTGTTAAAAGATTGCTTCATAACAACCTCCTTTGACCAAGATACAAAAGAAAAGCCCTGCCATCTACATGACAGGGACGAATGTATTTATCCGCGGTACCACCCAATTTCGGGCAGTTGCCCGCAACTCTTGTCTTTAAAATAAAAAGACAGTAATATTTCATTTTTTCAGTCATCAGCAACCAGTTTTGACACATTTGTGGACTTCTCAGCACCGCCACTTTCTGTAAAATGTGGGATTCAAAACACCTCTGATGGCTTTATTGTAGCAAGTTTTTCTTGGAATTGCAAGGGACAAGAAAGATTACTTGAACTTAATGCCGTTTTCTTTCAATTTCTTGATGGTAGCTGGGCCAATTCCTTTCAAAGCAAGGAGTTCTTTTTCAGTCCAATTTTTGAAATCTGACGCAGACTTGATTCCTTCATCATAGAAAGTCTTAGCACGGTCAAGTGGAAGTCCACCCAAGTTTGCTGCAAAATCTTCCACAGAATTGGCTACTTTTTGAGCTTGTTCTTTAGTAGCTTCTACTGCTTGTTCAACTTTTTTAGAAACAGCCTTACCAGCTTCGCTTGCTGACTGTCCTGCACGTTTCACGACTTTTTTTGTCTCTTCTACAACCTTAGTCACAGTACTTGAAAAAGCACCTGCACGACGGAGGCTATTTCGTAATTGTTTTTTACGATTGAGTTTCTTTGACATGATAAAATCCTTTCAATAAAAAACCCCTGCTCTGACAAGGATTTAATATAAATATTCTATCAAGATTTTGGTGAAAAATCAAGAACCTTTCTCGTTTAATAATTTCGCTCACCAAACAATCCCTCTGGTAAATCATGGAATCCCTTACCTGCCTTGAAGTTTTCAAACTTACCAAGCAAGAACTGATAAGCATCCAAGCGACTTTCGTAGCGAATCATGGCATCTTTGGCACGCTCATCTTGGTCTTCTTCGTAAACTTTTTGACTTTCCTTGTGCGCCATGTCGTTAATCATGATTTGGGTATTGACCCAAGCTTCAAATTCCTTCATAAATTCTTGTTCGTAACTCATTTTTTCTCCTTATTCTAATCCACGGAAATAGTCCGTGTCAATCTCACGGTAGGGTTGAATATCTTGAACGTACTCCAACACTCCTTGAAATTCTCCCTCTTCATCGTGCACTGCAGCGTAGGTGATGTGGACAAACTTACCTCGCGACTCAGACTTGAACCACATCTCATATTTGTCCTTGGTTCCCTCACGGAGGCCATTCATGATGGTCTTGACCTTGTCCAAGTACTTAGGCGGATGGCAGAGTTCGACATTGCGCCCGACTTGAGACGGTGTCCGTTTGAAAATCATCTCATCAGCTGGCGTATTGTCATTGTAATACTGGAAAATATCGTCTTTATTGACAAAGGTAATCTCCATGGGGAGGTGATTGAGAATCAGATTGGCCTGCTCGACTGAAAGATAGCCATTGCCAAAAGCCTGTTGACTATGACGGTCCAGCACTGCTTCCTTTTCCTTAGGGGTAAAGGTAATGGTAAACTGTCCTTCTGGCGTATCGATAACCTGCTGAACTTGTTCCTCTGCCGTATCTAACTCTACAGGCTCCTCTGCAATCTTTTCCTTAATAAAACTCTGTCGTTCTGGAACCCATTTTTCAGACGGACGGATGATGGCATAGCCATAGATAGCGCTCTCCTCCGCAATCTGAAGCCAGTCATCCTGAGTAAAAGACTCAAGGAGAATCATGAGAAGGATGGACTCTTCCTTGAAAATCATATTTTCAAACTCTGTCGCAAAAGCTTCAAAATCTTCTTTTACACTACTAATCGACACTTCTGGCAATGACTTTGCTATCGCTAAAGCTGTTTGAAAGAGTTCCCTAATCTGGTCATCCACTCCCCACATAACCTTAGGAGGTGAGTCATGTCCATAGCGCTCCATGATAGGAAAGAAGAGTTCTTCTTTACGTTGATAATGGATATCAAATTGACCCACAAGTCCCATCTGACGGACCAAACCCTTACGCATCTCCGCCAACATTTCCTCGTCTTCCATAGACTCATAGGTATCTAGCAATCTACGAATGCGAATCAAGGCCGCACGGAGGGCTAGATTTTCATCCTTAAAGACACGAACTGGGTGACCTGGGTGCTCGGTATCTGCAACTTCGACACCCTTAACAGCATTTTTAAAAAGATTGGCATGGACATCACAGAGTTCCATAACATCTTCAAAGGTGACACCTGAGTCTGAGTTCATCAGCTCGTGCTCCATAAGGGAAATCTCGATGGCTGAAACACCTGTAAAGGTCGCATCAAAGCGCTCCTGAACCGACTCAGGAGAGGCGCCATTGTGCAATTCTAACAAAATATCCCGTAGGATATGAATCCGTTCATCTGCCATTAGTCTAATCCAACCACTTCGTAGCCGTTCGCTTCTAGTGTGCGGACAATCTTGTCCATAGGAGTTCCTTCCAGCTTAGAACCTTGTTTAAGCGATACTTTACGACCAACTGTATTGCGCATCAAGGGATTAGCAAGTGGTTTAAAACCAAGCTCCACTAAAATTTCCAAGACTTCTGGATGCTTGTCCACCACTTCTGCAACAGGAATTGACACATCGATGATATTGTCCATGACGACCTCCACTGAATGTTTTAAAATGATTTTACTGCTTATATTATACCATATGAAAAGAGATTAAAAAACTAGCAGTACAAGACTTGCTAGTTCCCCACGACTTAGATGACCATCTAAATAAGTTTAAAGAGCCAATCCAATATCTTAAATAATAGCTTGTAAAACAGCAATTGGACTGCAAAAGAGATGATCATCCACAGGAATTTCATAATTCCAATAATCGGTTTGATAAAAATAATGGCAAGAAGGCCCCAGAAAAATTTCATTCTCTCTCCTCTGGCTTGATGAGCCACCGAGCCGTATCCATTAGCTTGTCTGCAATAAAGAGTTTTCCTAGACCGACAACGACATGGTCATCTTTCTTTATCGTTTTCATCACTTTTACACCTTGCATGGTCAAAAAGTAATTTCCGTAAGTTTTAGCTAGAATTTTTATGAGTCCCATATTACTCACCTTCGATGATTTCAACTTCTTTTCGGATAGTATCAATATCTATTTGATACTGCCCTTCATTATAGTTAACTAATTTGGATAATTCCTTTTGCAGTCTTTCCCCCATCGGCTTCATGGTCGCAAAGGTTAAGCCACCAGAAAGGACACCCCCTAAAATAGGAATCACTTTTCCCATTCCCTTAGCCAAACCTCCCTTTGTCAAGCTAACTCCAAAAATTTTCAAAACTTTCTCCAGAATAGGATACCAAAGTGTCTTTGTAAAAGCTTTCTGCGGAATCGTCTTCATCACATGCTTGGCAACTGTTACACCTCCAGAGCGAAGCAAAGCTCCTGCTCCATTTACCCCTAGCATGACACCGAGATAAAGCAAGAGTGTATTTTGAGCATCCTCGCTCAATTCATCACGAGATTCCCAAAGATCATCAAATCCATAAATATAGCCTAGTTCTTGGGCCAACTTTAATGAAAAAGCATAAAACTGAACTACATCTGTTGGAATAGTGATTGCCATGGCAATACCACCAGGTAAACCTGCCAAAATCGAAGTCCCGCTTGCTCGTAGAACATTGTCCTTAATACAGGTCTTAGCAACTCGATCCAAGCTTTCCTTTGTTAACAAAGAGGTCGGACCTTTTTCCAATAATGTAGCAATATCCTTTCGATCTAACTCTTTAGAAAATTTGTCAACTAAAAATTTTTCTCGATTAACTTTGACCATGGGTAATTTCACCACTTGTTGCAGCACTTGCATCGCTAACTCTTGTTTGCCCATCTCTATCTCCATTTATCATTCGTATTAAACTTTATCATATCATACTATAAGGTATTTACAAATTTTTTAAACTGTTTTTTGCAAATATAGCTATTAATGGCTAGAAGAGTTCAAACACCAAAAAAGAGGGTTACCCCTCTTCTTTAGTTTTTATCCAGATTGCGTAGCATCTCGTCAATCTTGTTTCCATACTCGATGGATTCGTCTTTGACGAAGGTCAAATCTGGGATTTTGTACAATTTCAAATTGCGACCAAGTTCACGTTTGATGGTACCAGTTGCTTTTTCAAGCCCGATTTGGGCTTTTTGATTATCTGAAGCGAGGTTACTCAAAATGGTGTAGTAAACCTTGGCAACAGACAAGTCACCCAGCATCTGAACATCTGTGATAGTCACACCTTGGACACGCGGATCACGGACTTTCTTTTGCAAAATCTCATTGACTTCACGCTTGATTTCCATGCCCACACGATCCGTACGGAAATGATTTGCCATGATATTCCTTTCTCTACTTTGAACCAAAAGCTAGGCCAGCAGACCTAGCTATTTTTAAACCTATTGATTTTGATTTCAAATTGAAACGAAGTTCAATTTGAAATCATCTGCTTCTTTCGCCGTGGTGAAAGTGATGAAACTGACTTATCAGTCCCATCACAGGGGATTTTTGAGACCTTAGGCTCAAAAATAAGCAATGAAACCATCGGTTTGCTTGCGTCCCTCACCACCTAAGAAAGGAGCAAAAATCTTATCTCTTGATTTCTTCCATGACATAGGCCTCAATCACATCATCAGTCTTGATATCATTGTAGCCATCGATCATCAATCCACCTTCACGGCCATTTGTAACTTCTTTGACGTCGTCTTTGTAGTGTTTCAAGCTTGCAAGTTCGCCGTCATAGATAACAACACCGTCACGGATAACACGGACTTTAGAGTCACGGGTAACCTTACCGTTGATAACCATAAATCCACCGATAGTTCCCACTTTAGATACCTTGAAGGTTTCACGGATAAGAGCTTCACCGATGATTTTTTCTTCAAATTCTGGATCAAGCATCCCTTTCATAGCTTCTTCCATCTCTTCGATAACTTTGTAGATAATGCTGTGGAGACGGATTTCTACATCGTCAGCATCGGCTTGTTGACGAGCTTGTGGTGTAGGGCGTACGTTGAAACCAACGATAAAGGCATTTGAAGCTTCGGCAAGGGTCACGTCTGATTCGTTGATCGCACCGACCGCTGAGTGGACGATGGTCACTTTGACACCTTCCACGTCGATCTTTTGAAGTGAGGCAGAAAGGGCTTCAACAGAACCTTGTACATCGGCCTTGATAATGACGTTAACTGACTTGAGTTCACCAGCTTTAAGGGTATCAAAGAGATTTTCAAGGCTAACACGTTGGGTAGCTTGACGTTGTTTCATAAGGGCACGTTTGGCACGCTCTTCACCTGCTGCACGCGCAGATTTTTCATCTTCGTAAACAGCAAAGTGGTCACCCGCCATCGGTGCTTCATTCAAACCTGTGATTGAAACTGGTGTTGATGGTCCAGCAACTTTAACACGACGACCAAGGTCATTAGTCATAGCACGAACACGACCGAAGGTATTTCCGACAACGATTGGGTCTTGGACATTCAAGGTACCTTGTTGAACAAGAAGGGTTGCAACCGCACCTTTTCCTTTATCCAAGCGCGCTTCGATAACTGTACCAATCGCACGAACTGTTGGGTCTGCCTTGAGTTCTTGGATTTCAGCTACAAGAAGGACTGTTTCCAACAATTCTTCTATGTTTTGATTGAATTTAGCTGAGATTTCAACAAATTCAGAATCTCCACCCCAAGCTGTTGACATAACACCATGCTCTGCCAATTCACCGATAACACGTTCTGGGTTAGCACCTGGTTTATCAATCTTGTTGATGGCTACGATGATTGGAACGTTGGCCGCTTTTGAGTGGTTGATGGCTTCAATTGTCTGAGGCATAACACCGTCATCTGCCGCTACGACCAAGATAGTAATATCGGTAACAGAAGCACCACGCGCACGCATTGATGTAAAGGCCGCGTGTCCTGGTGTATCAAGGAAGGTAATCTTCTTGCCATTTTCAACGATTTGGTAGGCTCCGATATGCTGAGTAATACCACCTGCTTCACCTGTCGCAACACGAGAGTTACGAAGGGTATCTAGGAGTGTTGTTTTACCGTGGTCAACGTGTCCCATGATAGTAACAACTGGTGGACGCTCAACCAATTCATCTTCATTGAGATAACCATCTTCGACAAAGAAACGTTCGATGTCGGCATTATCCACTTCAACCTTTTGTTTGGCTTCGATACCATAATCCACCAAGAGGAGTTCAATTGTTTCCCCATCCAAGGATTGGTTTTGTGTGGCCATGACACCCATCATGAAAAGTTTCTTAACGATTTCAGCTGGTTCACGTTTGATACGTTTTGCGATTTCCGCAACGGTCATACCATCTGTATATTCAAATTCTGTCGGCAATTCATGGAATTTACGCTCCGTAACAGGTTTTGGAGTCTGATTACGGTTGTTCTTGTTATTGCCTTTTTTGTTCTTCTTGTTGTTATTCCAGTTACTATTTCTTTGATTTCTCACTTGATTTTGACTACTTCGATTCTTTTGTTGTTTTCTAGGACCATCTTCTTCGTGATCGAAATCATCACGTTCTTTGTCTGGTCGAGCTTGTTTTTTACGACGTGTATCCACTGGTGCTTCTTTAGCTACAGGAGCTGTTTCAACCACTGCTTGAACTTGTTGCGCCTGTTCAGCTAACTTAGCCACCTCTTCAAATATTTCCTCTGGCTCCTTGCGTTTGTTAGCTTGGGCCAAGGCTTCTTTGGCAGCCTGAGTCTGCTTGAAACGTTCCTCACTTGATCGTGCATATTCTGCATTTTGCTCTGCTTTTAGGGCTGCTGCACGGGCTTTAAAGTCAACACGTGGAGCCGCTTGATTGGGACGTTTGTCCTCTTGTTGACGACGATCGTTTCCACGATTTTGCTGACCTTGCTGTTTCTTAGCTTGGTCATTAAAGCGACGATTGTCGCGATTTCCTTGACCTTGTTTTCCACCATTACGACCGTCGTTTTTCTGACGGTTTCCGTTTTGTTGTTGGTCACGGTTATTGCCCTTATTTTGCTTGCGTCGTTCTGCCTGCTCTTTGGCACGGGCTTCACGCTCAGCCTTGAAATTACGGCTTTGTGGTTTCGCTACTGCTTTTTCTGTTTTAGGAGCGACTTGCTCAGCAGGTTTTGCTTCTTCCTTGGCTACAGCTGGTTTAGCTGGCTCAGATTTTTCGGCTTTCTTTTCTGCACTTGCTTTTGGTTCTGCAGGTTTTGCTTCTACTTTCGGAGCAGCTGCAGGCTTAAAGCTGGCAGCGATTTTTGCAGCGACAGCTTCTTCCACACTTGATGAGTGGCTTTTCACATCCAAGCCCAACTCTTTTGCACGCGCTACAACTTCTTTACTTTCTTTTCCAAGTTCTTTTGCGATTTCGTACAATCTTTTCTTAGACAAATCATGTCCTCCTCTTCTATTCCATAAGAGACCTCATTTTCTTTGTAAATCCAGCATCTGTCACAGCCAAAACCTTTCTTGATTTCCCGACTGCTATGCTTAATTCCAGTGTTGAAAACACGGTTACAATTTCTACCTGATAATAATGACTTTTATCTTGAATCTTCTTGGTTAGATTGGGTCCAGCATCATGGGCTAGAAAGACCAACTTGGCCTTGCCGTCTTGAATGGCCTTGACCACCAATTCTTCACCCGATATAATCCGCCCTGCTCGCTGAGCAAGTCCCAAGAGATTACTTATCTTTTGCTTATTCAAGTCCTAACTCTCTTCTTTTCACTTTGTGATCCACATAAGCGATCAACTCGTCATAAAAGCTGTCATCCACTTCCATGCTAAAGCTGCGGTTAAAGACCTTCTTCTTTTTCGCCTCTAGGGCTTCTGCATTGTCTAGTCTGATATAAGCGCCACGGCCATTAGCCTTGCCTGTCGGATCAATAAAGACTTGCCCTTCTTTGTTTTTGACAATCCGGAGCAAATCACGCTTATCAATCACTTCATTGGACACGACAGACTTGCGCAAAGGGATTTTTCTCGTTTTCATCTTTCCCTCCTCTAGCAGCCTTTATTCTTCGATAGTATCGTTTTCTGCTTCCAAATCTACCGAATCAGCTTCTTCCATGGCTTCAAATTCACTAGCAGACTTGATATCGATACGGTAACCAGTCAAGTGAGCCGCCAAGCGCACGTTTTGTCCACGACGACCAATGGCAAGAGAAAGCTTGTTATCTGGAACAACCACCAAGGCACGTTTGCTGTCGTTTTCATCAAAGATAACTTGGTCAACCTCTGCAGGAGCAATGGCATTGTAGATAAATTCAGCTGGATCTGCTACCCACTCGATAACATCGATGTTTTCTTCGATTGGAACCATACGATCGCTCTTAGCATCGTAGCGAGCTGGGTGGAATTTGCTAGTAATTTTCTTGATGTTAGCACCACCACGTCCAACGATTGTACCAATAGCGTCCACGTTTGGATTGTGGCTACGAACTGCAACCTTAGTACGGTCGCCAGCTTCACGAGCCACGCTCATAATCTCAACAGTTCCGTCATAGACCTCAGGAATTTCTTGTTCCATCAAACGTTTAATCATTTCTGGGTGGCTACGGCTAACAAAGACGTTCACACCACGAGGGTTGTCTTCAACCTTGTAGACATACACTTCGATACGATCATGAGAAGCAAAAACTTCTCCAGGAATTTGGTCTTGTTTTGACAATTGGGCTTCAATGCTACCAAGGTTGACATAAATGAAGCGATTGTCAAAGCGTTCTACTGTACCAGACATGATTTCTTGTTCATGTTCTTTGTAAGTATTGTAAGTGATGGCACGTGTTTGCTTGCGCATTTTTTCCATGATGGTTTGTTTGGCAGATTGGGCTGCTACACGACCAAACTCACCTGGTGCTTCTTCAAACTTGATTTTGTCTCCAAGTTCATAGGCTGAATTAATGGCAAGAGCATCTTTTAAGCTGATTTCCAAACGGCTATCAAATACTTCATCAACCACTTCACGAACAGTATAAACGGTAAAGTCACCTGTTTTTTCGTTGAAGTCAATAGCTACGCTATCAGATTGACCATAGCGTCTGCGATAAGCGGAACGAAGCGACTCTACTACTGCGTCGATGATATCTTCTTTTTTGATTCCCTTGTCTTCTTCCAAAATGCGGAAGGCCTCTAGCATTTCTTTACTCATGTTTTCTTCACTTTTGAATCCTCAAAAGCTATCCTTTCTTTTTCTATAATTTAACTGCTAAACGTGCTTTTGATACTAAACTGTATGGAATTTGGACGGTTTTCTTACGCGTCTTGTCCATATATTCCATGGTCAACTCGTCCTCTTCAAAGGCAAGCAAGGTTCCTTCAAAGACCTTTTGCTTATCGATGGCTTGGTAGAGCCCGACATGGATGTATTTCCCAACCGCTCCAGCGACGGCATCTTTGGTTTTCAAAGGACGTTCCAAGCCTGGACTGGTGATTTCTAGGAAATATTGTTCTGGGAAGGGATCTGGCTTGATAGTGTCTAGGACAGGACTGATTATTTCTGTCAAGTCCGCTGTGTCGTTCAAGGTAATTCCTTCAGGTTTATCTACAAAAATACTGAGAATCATGTCACTGCCAATCTTTCCATACTCGATATCCACGAGTTCGAAAGGTTCTTGAATGACAGGTTCTACAACTTCTCTGACTAATTCTACGATTGTTGCGATTGCGTCCACCTCCTCATAAGCAAGAGGCGAAGATATTTCCCCGCCTCACTTTTCATATTCTTACTATTAGTATAGCACGTTTGCCAACTTATGTAAAGCAAAAGCACTTATACAGCCTGATTTCAGGCTATTTCTTAAAACTGAGCCTCAACTCGGTAGATAACTTGCCCCTTGTTGGAGAATTTTTGCTCATATTCTGTCATGACATTGCCTTCAAAATCACTGGCATGTAAATCAAGCCAGACACCATTGAGTTTCATGCCATACTGAGAAAAGCTCACTAGGCTGTACTCAAACAAGCCACGGTTATCCGTCTTAAAATGAATTTCTCCATTTTCAGGCAAGATACGTTTGAAGGTATCCAAGAAGGTCTTGTAGGTCAAACGACGCTTTTCATGGCGTTTTTTAGGCCAAGGATCTGAAAAGTTCAGGTACAAGCGATCAATCTCACCGTCTTCAAAGTAGTCAGTCAAGTCAGAACCATCTACCCACAAGAGTTTGATGTTCGGCACTCCAACTTCAAGAACCTTGTCTAAGGCGTAGCTCAAAACAGACTTTTGAATATCAATCCCGATATAGTTGATGTCAGGGTTTTGCTTGGCCATACCTGAAACAAAGGCCCCCTTTCCACTTCCAACTTCCACATGAATGGGATTATCATTGCCGAACAAATCCCGCCATTTCCCCTTGGCTTCTAAGGGATTGAGGACCACATACTGGGGATTTGCCTCTAGTAACTCTGTCGCCCCTTTACGATTTCTAACTCTCATCTTCTCTTTCCATACTTGTCTCGGAAGTGACGCAGGCCATGAATCTCCCGATTGACATTTTCTAAATCTTGGTTCATATAATACTTGGAAATTTGGCTCAAGTAAGACAATTGACCGTACCAATACAATTTATTTAATACCGTTTGATTGTACTTGTAACCGTAGTAGGTCAACCATTCCTTCCACTGATGTTCTGGAATATAATGGCAGAGCATATGGGCCACATCAAACATGCGGTCGGTCAAGCGAACCGAATCCCAATCTACCAAATAAATCAAGCCACTATCTGTCTCAATCCAATTACTATGTCGTACATCTCCATGGACAATGGTCGCATAGTCCTCTCTAAATCCTGGAATAGTCTGACGTAAATCAGCCATCACTTCACTGATAAAATGATTTTTACGCAAAGCATCTGGAGCCGTTTCCTGCCAAGACTGTAATAAATCTACAGGTGTTTCCATAGCATAGCCCAAACGACTCAACTGTGTCATCAACGGACGTGAGCGATGAAGACGGGTTAAGATATTGACGATTTGCTTACGATTCATATCATAGGGGGTCAATATCTTGCCAGTCAACCATTCTTGAGCACACATATCACGCCCATCTGCCAAACGGCGACTCCATAATAATTGTGGAGCAATTTGTTCTCTAGCTAGACCAGGTAGGATTGGAGAGGTGTTCATTTTTACAAAGATACGCTTCCCATCAGGATAGCTACCCATATAAGCCTTGCCACTTTTCCCAGGTATGGGAGTCAGTGTTAGCTCATTATCACCCAAATCCATTTCTTTCCTCCGTATAAAGTTTCCTTACTATTCTACTAGTTTTTGGCCTATTCGTCAACCGCTCCACACCCGATTCTCAAAGAAAAGCCTCTGGATTGGCTTGGGTATCATTATAGAAAGAAAAAGGTAAGCACCGTCTTCTGCTTACCTTTTCATGATTTTTATAAATAATATAAGAGTGGCCAAGCATTGTAAAACATGTGAACTAGAGTAGAAACCCATAGGTTTTGGCTCTTTTTATAAGCGAAGCCCAGCAACAAGCCCCCAAGTAGATAAAAAATAAACGAAGGGACATTAGAAGGTCCATGCATGAAAGAAAATAGTGAGGAAGTTAGCACAAGCCCTAACCAAGAATTGTCAAAAACCGCACCTTGAAGAAGTCCTCTGAAAATGAGTTCCTCCTGGATGGGGCCAAAAACTGAGGAAGTCAAAACCAAAGACAGGGAAATTCCTCTGCTGACTTCCGCCAAGTGTTGAACTCCTGCGCCAGAAGAAATAGCGAAGAAATGAATATAAACCAGCGTCTCAAGTACACTTAGAAGAAAGATTGCAATGAAAAGCAAAAGTTCTTTCTTGCTTAACATCCCAAAAGAAATCATTTCAAACTTTCTAGCATAAGCAACACTCAGAGAGGTTACTAGAAGACTTACAATAATCAATGCAGATTCATTTTGAAAAAAATCCCCGTGGTTAATCGTATAAGGAACTGTAATGACGATTAGTAATACTAAAAATCCAAAACAAAAGGCATGAAATTTATCAAAAAACTCCATAAAATTATCCTCCTCAACAAACAAACTTCCCTACACATCATCCTTTAACTCTAGTCTTTCCAAAACAAACCATTTTAACAACCAAAAACCGACCACATAGCCAGCCCCTATGAATATAGCCATAAAAGCTAGCATGGAATTTAGGGAATTAAAGACCACCGCAGATACAAAGGTTAGCACAAAAACATTAAAGGCAATGGTGTCAGAAGCCAAGACCAGAATATAGGGCGTCAACCGGTCTAAAGTTTTGGAATCTAGGAAAAATAAGTGTTTATACATGATGACCTCCTCTTGTCAGACTATAGACTAGTTCCATATTAAGAAGAAAGCTCTTCCTCTACTTTTTATAATACTTCAAGCCCCAAATGAGCAGAAGCATGATAAGCAAGCAGAGAATGGCGCCAATATAGGCAATTAATTGTTGATAGAATTCTCCAGCTGTGATCCCTCTATACAAACAAATAATAGACATAAAGCCTGTCAAACCGATAAACATGAGTTGATTGGTTCTAGGACTAACCAAATCATCGTCTTCAAATTCTCTTATCCTCATTTCCCTAGTGAGGTAAACAGTGACCAAAATGGAAGCTAAGTTAATAACCACTAAAAGAAATTGGAGAACTACGGAAAAATTTAAAAACTGACGAGATAGAAATAGATAAGTAGAAACAAGTAAGGGC
>NZ_AJJL01000014.1 GCF_000257905.1 Streptococcus mitis SK579 | reverse complement strand
ACTTGCCGTAGAAATTCATTGGTCCACTCAGTATTGCATCCTCCAGCAATAAGGAAGAAGGAATCTCCTGTCTGAGCATCTACTGCCCCATAACAATAGCGATATTCTCACATATAATGACTAGTATTGCTAGGTCGGATTCCTTTAGGATCTCCAAAAGAACTCATCTTACTGATTCTTCCGAAACCAGCTTCATCTTGGTACATCAAGCGTACTTTCTTCTAAGTCCTCTCCTCTTTAAATCACTTACTTAAGGTCTCGAATGTAGATTTTATTTTTAGACGTCTCAATTGTTTGAGCGTCTGCCTTCTTGAGATGTTCAGGTCTAGGAGTGACCGCTCGCCAACCATGGCGTTTCAGGAGATAATAGAAACCATCACGTGTGGAAGTGCGATCAATCTCTTTTTGATATGCTTCAAATAACTGATTGACAGTTACAAATTCCTCAGCCTGAGCAGCTTCTATATGACGTTTTAGAAATACTTGTTCTCTTCTTCGTAAGTCATATATTCTCGATGACGTCCACCACGGGCCTCTTGAAGAAGAGCTTCTAAACTAAACTCCTTATATTTTTTCAAATTCCTCCAAACAGTTGTTTTATCGCAATCTAGCAGATCCATGATTTCCTTATAACTC